>DATBUF010000026.1:0-2697 GCA_036516435.1 Pontibacter sp. | reverse complement strand
CCATGGATGATCTCTCCGCTGAAAAGGTCAAAGAAAGAATCATCCATATCAAACTCGTACTGGTGCGTTTTATTGCTGAGTTTGGCAATGTTGATCTCGTAATCTTTTAGCTTCTTCACTACCTTTTTTTATTGCAAGTTGCAAAATTAGAACATAATTCTGACAAATAAAATACTTCTGCCTTAAACAACGGGCATTTGTTCAGCAGTTCTTTTTTTAATTACATCGCAGGCCAGAAACAATGCCTCCCGGAAAGAGGTTTCGCTGGCTATATGTTTGCCTGCAATATCGTAAGCGGTGCCGTGGTCGGGCGAGGTGCGAACTATAGGTAAACCAGCTGTATAGTTAACGCCGCTCTCGAACGCCAGTGTTTTAAAAGGAATAAGTCCCTGGTCGTGGTACATGGATACAACGGCATCTACCTGCTTGTATAGTTGCTTACCAAAGAAGCCATCGGCAGGGTAGGGGCCAAATACCAGGTGCCCTTTCTCTTTCAGGTGCATCACAGCCGGACGAATAATTTCCAGTTCTTCGGTACCCAGCAGGCCGTTTTCGCCTGCGTGTGGGTTCAGGCCAAGTATGGCAACACGCGGCTTCAGAATACCAAAATCCTTCTTCAGCGACTCTAAAAGGATGGTTACTTTCCGGATGATCAGGTCGAAGGTGATTCTGGAAGGTACTTCCTTAACGGGCATATGGCCGGTTATAGTTGCCACCCGCAGGTCGCCGCTTACCAGCAGCATCAGGCTTTCGGGGGCATCAAAATAAGATGTCAGGAACTCGGTATGTCCCGGAAACTGGAACGCTTCAGTCTGAATATTTTCTTTGTCGATCGGCGCTGTTACAATGCCATCCAGCAGCCCGGCTTTCAGGTCCTGGCAGGCAGCCATCAGCGAATCTAAAGATGCTTTGCCCGACTCCGGTGTAGGGTTGCCCAGGTTTACTTCCAGGTTCTCATCCAGACAGGTTACCAGGTTTACCTTGCGCGGAACTATAGCCTGCGCCGACTGCACCTGCTGGTAATGAAAATGCTCGGCGCTCAGCGCTTTGCGTACCCTGTTCAGCACGTTTGCGGACGCGTAAATAACCGGTGTACAGTAATTAAGGATACGCTGGTCTGCTAATGTTTTAACAATCACTTCCGGACCGATGCCGTTGGTGTCGCCTATAGTTAAGCCTAATCTGGCTTTAAATCTGTTGTCCATGGTTTAGTAGTTGGCCTTGGCGCTAAGGAAATTATACACTAAACGCACACCTGTACCTGTGGCTAATTTGCCGCGATACGAATCTTCGGCGTGCAGGTAAGCTGTTCCAGCAATATCAAAATGTACCCAAGGGTAATCGGTAAAAGCTTCCAGAAACTTGCCTGCTGTAATATGCCCTGCTTCTGCACCGCCAATGTTCTTGAGGTCGGCAATGTCAGAGTCCAGCTGCTTTTTATACTCGTCGTAAAGCGGGAAGTCCACGATGCGCTCATGTACTTTATGGCCAACATTCTTCAGTTCAGCCATTACTTCGTCGCCGGCAGTACCCATGGCTGCTAATGCTTCCTTGCCTAAGGCACGTTGGGCGGCACCCGTTAAAGTTGCCAGGTCTATTACCAGTTCCGGATTATACTTTTTAGCAAAGCTCAGGGCATCGGCCAGTATCAGGCGGCCTTCGGCATCGGTGTTCAGTACTTCAACCGTCATTCCGTTGTGCATGGTAATTACATCGCCGGGAGCAACCGCTCTGCCGCCGGGGCGGTTATCGGTAGCCGGAATCAAACCTATAATGTGCAGGGGCAAGTTGTTTTTAGCAGCAGCATACAGCACACCTGTTACAGCAGCAGCGCCCGCCATATCCGACTTCATGTAGTCCATCGACATAGGCGTTGGTTTTAAGCTAAGTCCGCCGGTGTCGTATACTACGCCTTTGCCCACCAGCACATACGGTTTGCTGTTTTTCGCATTTTCCGGTTTCCACTGCAGTATATTGAAGGTAGCCGGATCTTCGCTGCCCTGGTTCACGGCTAACAGCCCACCCATTTTCAGGCTCTGTATTTTTATCTCGTCCAGCACATCAAGGTTAAAGCCGGCCTCGCTGGCCAGTTCTTCCAGTTGCTCGCTAAACTGCGTGGCCGACTGGTGGCTGTGCGGCTCGTTTACCAGGCTGCGGGTTTTGTAAACAGCTTCCAGGAGGTTAGCCAGTTCCTGCACCTGCGTTGCATCTATAGTTTCATCCGCTATCGTTATAGTTTGCAGGGTGCTTGGCTTGGCCTCTTTGGTTTTATGTTTCTGGTACTGGTAGTTGCTCAGGTACAGGCCTTCGGCTAAGTACAGGCTGGCCTGGCTGCCGGTTTTATCAACTATAGTTATGCTTTCTGATTTATCAGTTTTAAGCTGCTTCAGTAAACTATGGCCAGCCTGGCGAAGTGCCTCATTTTTCTGGTCTTCGGTTTTACAGTCCGGGCTAACAACGATGTACACACGGTGCGAAAAGCGGTTCAGGTAGATGAGTTTGGCGTCCTGCTGTACCTGCTGCTGCACATAGTTCTGCTCTTCGGGCTGCAGTTCTGGCAGCTCGTTTACCTTGTCAGCGGCTATAATAAGTGCCAGATCGGTATTTTTCGCGAAGCTTGTGTTGTATTTAAGTTGTGTTGGCATTTGTCGTTCGTATCTTTGAAGGCTGCAATATAGTAACTATAAAACGTAATGC
>DATBUF010000025.1:0-8574 GCA_036516435.1 Pontibacter sp. | reverse complement strand
CCGGAGTGGTTTGTAACCGGAGTAGCAGCATACACAGCCGAGGGGTGGAGCCTGAACATGGACAGCCACATCCGTGACCTGATGCTGGAATCTGACAAGATACGGCCGGAGCAGGCCCTGCTTCGGTACCCAAGGCTCTCCGGCCAGTCGGTCTGGAACTATATTGCGGAGCGGTACGGCTACACTTCTATTCAGAACATCCTGAACCTGACCCGCATTACGCGCGACGTGGAAATCGGCATCACCAGCAGCCTCAATATACCTTACAAGCGCTTTTTACAGGATTGGATGGGGTACTACCAGCAGATCAACACCCGCCCCGATAATCCTTTTGTATCGCTGCCTAACGATAAGAAACTGTTTGGTAAGAACAAGCGCAGCCTGCACTACTCTGAGCCTGTTCTGAACCCGGACGGCACCTTGCTGGCTTTTGTGGAGAATGATAATGGCAACTATAAGATTATTGTAAAAGATGTAAAAGGCAAAGGCAGCAGCGTGGTGTGGCGAGGTGGCTACAAAACCCTGGACCAGCCTACAGACTATAGCATGCCGGTGCTGGCCTGGCGCACCAATACCCAGCTGGGCTTTGTGGAGTCGCGGCGCGGTAAAATGCTGCTGCGCCAGGTAAATGCCAGAAGCAAGAGCTCGTTCCTACCGTTTTACGACGACCTGACCAAGCCTGCCACTGCGCTGGAGCAGTTCTCTCAGGTGCGCGACATGAGCTATTCTGAAGACGGAAGCCAGTTAGTGGTGAGTGCCGTGGCCGACGGGCAGACAGATTTGTACCTGCTGCGCAGCAATGGTAGAATGGTAGGGCAGCTTACCAACGATATTTATGACGACATCCAGCCGGTTTTCCTGAAGGGCTCCCAGAACATTGTTTTCAGCTCCAACCGCTGGGTTGATGCCACAGGTAATGTGCAGGCTGCCACGTTTAGAGATGTAGTGGATAATTACGATATCTTCCTGCTGCAGCCTACCGCACCTGTTACAATAAAGCAACTTACTTCCGATATAGCCAGCGAATTGCGGCCAAGAGCTACCGCTGATGGCAACTTTGTTTTCCTGAGCGAAGAGAACGGGGTAAGGGGCCTTTATAGTTACAACATGAGCACAGGTGCACAGCAGCCGGTCACTAACTTTGTGCAGAATATTACTTCCTACGATTTCTCCGGCAACACCGGAACACTGGCGCTCACCGCCCAGGACCATGCCCGCGACTTTGTGTACCTGCTCCCAGGGTTCTCGATTGCCCCGCTGGATACGCTGCCTAAAACTGCCCGCCAGATTATACTGGAAACCCGTGCACGTGTACCCCAGCCAAATACAGCAACCCGCAAGCTGCTAGAAAGCGAGACGATCAAAACCGAACCGGCGCGCAAGCAGGGAGAGGTAAACATCGAGAACTATGAGTTTGGAACTACCCAGCAGAAGAAGGATACCACAGCAACTGCTACCGAGCCACAGCCTGCTCCTAAAGCCAGCAGTGCGCCACAGGCTGCTGCAGCACCAGAGTTCAAAATGGTAGGTCCCCTTGATTATGATACCCGCTTTAGTATACACGAGATCATCACTTCGGTATACGCTGACCCACAACTGGGCTTTGGTATAGTTGCCGGTGTAAACATGAGCGACCTGTTTGAGAACCATCACATACGTGGTACCGCTTACCTGCGCACCGACCTGGAAACGAGCCGCATGTTTGCAGAATACATGAACCTGAAAAACCGCGTGGACCTGGGTGTGCAGTACAGAAGGGATGTGTTGGTGAGCTCTGTGCTGGAGGCGCCTGGTGCCGTAGTGCGCTTTTCGCGCAATGAAGTAGCGCCGCTGCTGGTTTACCCGCTGAGCTATAGTACCAGTCTGCGTGCACAGCCACGCCTGGTGAGCACCCGGTTTACGCAGGTAAACGACTTCTCTACCCCGGACAGTGTAAACAACCTATATGGAGGGAATGTAGAGCTGGTATTCGATAACTCTGTTGTAACCGGTGTGAACATGATGGAAGGCACCCGCATGAAAGTTGGTTTTCTATCGATGCGTGATTTTGAAAACAGAGGAGCGAATTTTAACAAGTTTTACATGGACCTGCGCCATTACCAGAAGGTGCACCGCGAAATTATACTGGCAACCCGCCTGAGCTATGGCGCCTTTTTCGGGAACTCTCCGAAAAAATACCTGATCGGGGGGATGGATAACTGGCTGTTTGCCGGTCAGGATGAGGTAACCGACCGCAATGATGTAAACATACAATCTGCACCGGACCTATTTTACCTGGAATATGCCATGCCGCTTCGTGGTTTTAACTATAACACACGCACAGGCTCCAAGCACCTGCTTGCTAACGTAGAGCTCCGCATCCCGATTACGCAGTACCTGTATAATGGCGTTATTACGTCGGGTTTCTTCCGGAATCTGCAATTCACCGCTTTTGCTGATGCCGGTTCTGCTTATAGTGGCTCTAATCCGTTTACAGGTAATAACTCGATCAATACCCGTGTGGTGGGCGGCAGAACAGATGCTACCAGTAAGAACCCATTCGAGATAACCGTAATCAACTACCGCAACCCCTTCCTGGTGGGCTATGGGTTTGGTGCACGCTCGACCTTGTTTGGGGTGTATGGTAAGCTGGATGTTGCCTGGAGCGAGGAGGAAATGGGCAGCAGAGGCCCTAAACTATACGTTACACTCGGCTACGACTTTTAAGCGAACGCATGAACCGGAAAGCAAAGCGTTTTACTTTCGGGGGAATACTATTGCTCGGGCTGCTGGCAGCCTGGGTGCACATGGCTGGTAAAAACTATGTGTACAAGGCACTGTACTACAACTTCGCTGATATTGATGATAACCTGATTTTCGACCAGCGAACTATAGATGCTCCCGCCAGAGCGCAACTATGGCCCCGTGCTGCAAACTATAACCAGGTAAAATGGCCGGGTAGCCTGCAGCAACTGCACCAGGAACTCGAAACAGTTGCCTTCCTGGTTATCCAAAACGATTCTATAGTCTATGAGCAGTACTGGGATGGCTATTCGGATAAGTCGCTGAGCAATTCCTTTTCCATGGCTAAAAGCATCGTGAGCATACTGGTGGGTGCTGCCCTGCGCGATGGCTACATCAAAAGTATAGACCAACCTGTTGCCGAGTTCCTGCCATCGTTTAAAGAGGGCGGTAAGCAGCGGATAACTATAAAACACCTGCTGATGATGAGTTCCGGGCTGAACTGGGATGAGTCGTATGCCAATCCGTTTTCTGTTACCACTGAGGCCTACTATGGCACGAACCTGAAGAAGGTGATTGAGCGCCTGAAAGCGGTAGAAGAGCCGGGGCAAACCTTCAGCTACAAGAGCGGCGACACGCAGATATTGGGCATGGTAGTGGAAGCAGCTACCGGTAAATCGCTGAGCCGCTACGCCGAAGATAAACTATGGAAACCTATAGGAGCCGAGCACGATGCCGAGTGGAGTGTAGACAATCCGACTGGTATTGAGAAAGCCTACTGCTGCTTCTTCAGCAACGCCCGCGACTTTGCCCGCATCGGTAAACTATACTTGCAGAACGGCATCTGGAACGGTGATACGATTGTTGATCCGGCCTTTGTGCGCGAGTCTTTATCTCCCAACGGCTTACCGACTGAATCAGGCGGGCCCGCTGACTATGGCTACCAATGGTGGCTGCTCCCCAACTATAAAAACCAGTTTATCTTTTACGCCCGCGGCATCCTGGGCCAGTACATTATTGTGATTCCCGAGAAGCAAGCCATTATTGTGCGCCTGGGTAAAAAGCGTGGCCAACGCATTAACGGTCACCCCAGCGAAGTACTGGCTATGATTGATGCGGTGAATGAAGTGGTGAAATAAAAGCTGCTACAACTATAGCATACTATAGTTAATCCTTCAAAACAGTATAGCCCGGATCTTCCAGAATATTCACAACAATAACATCCTGTGCATTGGTGAGCAGGCGGCGGCAGTCTTCGCTGAGGTGGCGCAGGCGCAGTGTTTTACCGGCTTTAAGGTAGCGTTCCGTTAGTTTGTGCAGTGCGTCAATTCCCGACATGTCAGCTACCCGGCTCTCCTTAAAGTCAATAATTACTTCCTGCGGATCGTTTTGCACATCAAATTTTTCAGTAAAGGCCGTAACAGAGCCAAAGAACAGCGGACCGTAGATTTCATAATGTTTTACGCCGTTGGCATCGGTATACTTGCGTGCCCGGATGCGCTTGGCACTCTCCCAGGCAAATACCAGTGCCGAAATAATAACCCCGATAAGCACAGCCAGCGCCAGGTTGCGCAGCCAGATTGTAATTAGCGCTACCAGGATACCTACAAAAATATCGTGCTTCGGCATTTTGTTGATGATCCGGAAACTGATCCATTCAAACGTGCCCACCGAAACCATCACCATCACACCTACCAGCGCTGCCATCGGTACCAGCTCAATGACAGGTGCGCCATACAGCACGATCAGAAGTATAGTTAGCGCAGCTACTATGCCCGATAAACGCGCCCTTGCTCCAGCCAAAAGATTAACGAGCGTCTGAGCAATCATGGCACAACCACCCATCCCTGAGAAGAAGCCATTCAGGAGGTTCGCACTGCCCTGTGCTATACTTTCGCGGTTGCTGTTGCCACGGTTCCCGACTATCTCATCTACTAAATTCAGCGTTAGCAGTGTTTCGGTAAGGCCAACCCCTGCCATAATCAGGGCATAAGGGAAGATGATGTTCAGTGTTTCAAGAGTAAGCGGCACCTGCGGGATGTGGAAGGGAGGGAAGCCCCCGCTTACAGAGGCAATGTCTTTCACCGTTTTAGTATCGATATTGAAGCCGAGCACGAGCAGGAATACTACGACTATAGCCACCAGCGAGGCCGGTACTGCTTTGGTAAGTTTTGGGAAGAGAATGATAATAGCTATAGTTAGCGCTACCAGTCCGAGCATGATCCAGAGTGGCTCGCCTGTAAGCCAGATGGTCTGGCCGTTAACTATAGTTTTAAACTGCTCTAGCTGCGAGGTAAAGATGATGACTGCCAGGCCATTTACAAAGCCATACATCACCGGTTGGGGTACCAGCCGGATAAATCTGCCCAGCCGGAAGATGCCCACCAGCACCTGAAGTAGACCTGCTAACGCAACAGCAGCAAAAACATAGTCAATGCCATGCGACTGCATCAGGGCAATCAGCACCACGACTGTGGCCCCTGCGCCACCTGAAATTAAGCCGGGGCGCCCACCAAAAACAGCTGTAACCAACCCCATGATAAAAGCAGCATACAGGCCAACCAGCGGTGGAAAGCCGCCCACAATGGCAAACGAAAGCGATTCAGGCATCATGGTCATGGCCACGGTAAGCCCCGCCAGAATTTCTACTTTATAATCAACTTTCTGGCTGAAGTCGAAGAGTCTTAGTACTTGTTTCATGGGAATAAAAGTGCGCGGTCGCTACTGGCAGGAGAGAACAGGCAGAGGCTACAGAGAGGCTGCTACACCCGGTTATACGGCTCAAAGGTAAATAAAAACACACAGAAGTTACATGAGCTATTCTACGTTTAGGTAGCTTTTAGCGGTGGGGTAACGTAAAAACAAAGATTTATAATTAATTTGCCAGGATAACTTTACAATTAGCTTATGTTGCAATCCATGACGGGCTTCGGTAGTGCCCGACTCGACACAGACCAGTACTGCATTTCGGTAGAGATCAGGTCGCTGAACTCTAAAAGTATGGACATGAGTGTGCGGCTTCCGCGTTTTCTGTCTGATAAGGAATACGAAATCCGCAATTTAATACAGAAGGCCCTGGTGCGTGGCAAAGTAACCGTAAGCGTAGATTACGTGAAGAACAAGGCCCAGAAGGCCAAGAGCACCCTTAATAAGGAGCTTTTGCAAACCTATTACCGGGAGCTGAACGATGCTGCCGATGCTGTGGGAGGCTCTAAAAATGACCTGTTCCGGCTGGCGCTGCACATGCCCGATGTGCTGCTACAAGACCAGGTAGAAGAAGTAGCCGGCGATGCCGAGTGGGAGCAGGTGCAGCCACTGGTGCAAGAGGCACTGAACAATATTTTAACCTTCCGCAACGACGAAGGAAAGGCACTTACTACTGAGATCATGTCGTACATCGATCGGTTACGTATCCTGCTGGCCGAAATCGACAGGCACGACCCGGTACGCGTGGAGCAGATCCGCAACCGTATTAAGGGGCACATGAGCGAACTGACTTCATCAGAGCACTTCGACAAGAACCGCTTTGAGCAGGAAATGGTGTACTACATAGAAAAGCTGGATATTGCTGAAGAAAAAGTGCGCCTCGTAAACCACCTGCACTACTTTACCGAGACCGTCTTCCTGCCAGAACCAACCGGTAAAAAGTTAGGATTTATAGCTCAGGAGATCGGGCGCGAGATAAACACCATCGGCTCTAAAGCAAACGATGCTACTATACAGCGCCACGTGGTGGAAATGAAAGAAGAACTAGAGAAGATAAAGGAGCAGATAAATAACATCCTGTAGCGGATAACATCATAAATTCTAAACAAGACTGCCTGCCACAAACTACTGTGGCAGGCAGTCTTGTTTAGAACAAGTTCTGCGCTGGAAGAATGCCTGCAAAAGAGAGCAGTGCGGGATAAAATAGCTGCCATATACAATGTTTAAACTTGAATTATGTTGTAAGATTTATACTATTTATACTGATTGGGTGTAACCTTTTTCTGAGGCATAGATTGATGTTGAAACACGTTAAAAAAATCGTTTAAATGCTTGCAGGCCGCTTTCTGAATTTTTACTTTACAATTATGTTTAACTTTAACACCTTAAAAAATTTATGAAAGTAAACCGTTTACTAATCGTGGGCGCGCTGGTAGCAGCCTTTGGTTTTACCTCTTGTCAGCAGGACGAGGAAGTGAAAACGCAGGATGAAGTATCTCAGAGCACCCTGAGCCAGATTTCAGCACTGGGCTTCTACAACAAAAATGTGCAGAAGGTTGAAGGAGGTTATGTAGTGGAAGGCGACATCTTCTTATCAGATTCTGACCTGACTGCTGCCCATAATACCAAAGCGCTACGCGTTGGCGAGTCTGAGCAGTACCGTACTACTAACCTGGTAAATGCCGGCACAGGTCGTGAGATCACATTATCTATGGATCCTAAACTGCCAGCATCGTATGTTGCCGCTTTAGATGAAGCGATTGCCCGTTACAATGCCGAAGGCTTAAGTATTACCATGCGTCGTGTATCTTCAGGTGCTGATATCAGCCTGGTAGCAGCTCCTAAGTCGGCTCAGTACCTGGCTTCAGCTGGTTTCCCTACTGCAACCGGCGACCCGCATAACAACATCAAGATTGCAACACGTTACATCGGTACAAACCCTAACCAGGCGTGGTTCGCTACTATCCTGGCGCACGAAATCGGTCACTGCATCGGCTTCCGCCACACCGACTACATGGATCGTAGCTATTCTTGCGGTGGTGGGTATTCTAACGAAGGCGCTTCAACTGTAGGAGCTATCCTGATCCCAGGCACTCCGGCAGCTCAGGACCCTAACTCCTGGATGCTGGCCTGTATCGGTTCTGGCCAGAACCGTCCGTTCAACGCAAACGACAAGACTGCTTTGAACTACCTGTACTAAGCTACAGCAACCTTAACTACACCTTAAAACAAACAAGAACAGCTCCTGCTAATGTGGGGGCTGTTTTTGTTTGTAGGTTATTTATGGTGTTACTCCTTCCCGATCTTTTTGTCTGAATCAGGATTTTCAGGATTAGTGGATTTACAGGATCAGGTCTTAGCTATAGTTTAGGATTATAATACTATAGCTGCAGTTTCAACACCCCTATAGTCCCCTCAAGGGCAGGGGCATTCCAAGAAAACAGGTCCAACACCTACTGTCATTCTGTTAAGAATCTTGGTGGAGAAAGAGGGCCCCTACCCCCTGGAGGTCAAGCTGATGCTACGGGCCCACAAGATCCTTTCAGGATGACAAAAAAAGAGACTAAAATGACCCTACCTCTGAAGGGGGCAGTTCTTCTATTACTAGCTCATCAGCTATAGTTTTATAGTTACAGCCTTCTACTGTAGCCAGCTATAGTTTGGCCCTGTGACCCAGTCGGATTGCAAATCCGACTCCATAATAAGACACGGGTTGCAAACCCGCGCCAGCAATAAACTTCAGCCTTAGCTATAGTTGAGTTGAGGCTATATTGCTATAGTTGCTGCTGGTATAACCCACCCCCACCCCTCCCGAGAGGGGAATTACAGCCTTAGCTATAGTTGCAGCTATAGTGTTATAGTTCCAGACCAAGAGCGGACAGGTCGCGACCTGTCCCTACGGAATTACTACCACGAGCAAGGCGATGCAACTATAGCAGTTCTAACTATAGTTAGGCAGCTACTATCGAGATGATTTCAGTCTTTGGGTTGAGCGCCTTTGACTTATTGCGGTGCCGCAGGCAATCCGACGTAGGAGGATAGCAAGAAGGCAGCAGCGCGACGCCCGAAGACGGGGCCGCTCGGCCCGAGAGAGCCAAGTGAACTATAAAACTAAGGGCAAGTAAAGCTCCCAGGAATACAAGAGGC
>DATBUF010000024.1:0-7958 GCA_036516435.1 Pontibacter sp. | reverse complement strand
CCACGCAAAAAGTGTGCATTGCCATGGTTCCAGTCAGAGAGTACAGAGTGGTAGAAAAGGATTATTTGCATTTCGTTATTTGTTGTTCGTTATCAGTTATTGGTATGGTTGCCTTAGAGCATGTTTAAAATTCATCCTTTGCGCTGCAAAAACAAAAGTTAAACAAGCTCTTAAGTGATTAAGTATATGTATAGTCGTTAAGGCTGTCATTTCGAGTGCGGTAAGAAATCTGGATAACTGTGGTGCCGCGACCAGATCTCACCCGATGGCCGAGATGACAGAACGAGAACATTAATCACGCATTCACTTAATCAAAATTCAAAACTTACGCCGTTACCGGTTGCTTCAGTAGCTGGCGGTACTGGTGGCAGTAATCTTGTGCCATTTGCTCGGAGGTATAGCCATGCGAGCGTTTCACAGAACGACAGGCCATGATGTTGCGGCAAAATTCGTCCTCTATCAGCTTGTTAAGGGTATCCCGAAGTTCATCGGCATCCTGCGGGTTCACATACTTGGCAGCATTGCCCCAGATCTCAGCCTGACTTTCAGTTTTGCCCACTACCAGCGCACAACCCGACATAGCAGCTTCCAGAATGGTTAAACCAAATGGCTCGTACTTGGCTGGCAGAGCGTAAATAGATGCTCTCGAAAGCCAGTCCGATACTTCCTTGTTCGATAGATGCCCCAGGAAATGCACGTTTTCCAGTTCCACGGTCTTCCCTGTAGCCGGGTGTTTATCGTCGCCGGCAATGTACACGGGCCATTGTAGCTCCGAGGCAATGTGCGCCAGCATCGAGATGTTTTTAGCCTCATCCCACACGCGGCCCATGCTGAAGATAAACGGCTCTTTGCGGCCAAACTGGAAATGGTGTTGCCCGCGGCCGTTGTAGATCACGGAGCTCTGCTTAAACGGTCCGTATAGTTCCTCGGCCTGGTGCAGCATGGCCTGGGTTGGCGCCACTACCACATCCGCAGCCTGAAGCCCTTTGGTCACCAGTTCTTTATACTTGTTCCATTCTTTAGGGGCATCTTCATCCTTCACGGCACGCCACCAGCTCATGACACACGAGTGCACCACCACCATTACCGGTTTTCCCCAATCCAGGCTGCCGTGCACCATGCCATTCAGGTGAATCAGGTCAGGTTGTACTTCGTCGCGCAGCTGCAACAGCCACTCGCCTGCCTTTTCCACGTCTTCCCAGGCCTCATCCATCCACTCCAGCTTATAGTTGCTTTCATAAATGGTCAGGTTCGGGATGTCGTTGGTTTCCTGGCGCTGTGCATCGCTCAGGGGCGAGCCCATGGTAGCCAGGGCTACGTGTGTGCCAAATGGGGCTAATGCTCTGGTTAATTCCAGGGCGTAGGTCCAGACACCACCTACGGTGTCGGCCGTCATTAAGATCTTTGAAGGATGATGTGCTTCCATGCTCTTATCTCCCGTAAATTTTATCTAAAACTTCTGCTACTTTCACAAACTCTTCCGCTTCCTCATGGAAACCTTCACCTTTTGCCAAACGCTCGGCCCAGGCTACACCCGCTCTGCCCGACCACTCGTCTGGTGGTGCGCACAGGCGCTCGGTGCTGGTGCCATAGTAGCGCTCGGCCACAAAATCATAAAACGATCCGTTGATGTTCTTTAAAGCTACTCCGCCCTGTGTGCCATAAAACGTAGCACTGATGATGGCCTCCTGCCCGGCCGGTAAGTTCCAGGAGCAGCTAAGCTGCAGGTGTGTGCCAGTTTCGAGGGCTATAGTTGCGGTGGCGTAATCTTCTACTTTTCCGTCGGCGAGCGTAATAGCTTTGCCTTTGGCATAAAGGTGGCTGGTTACTTCTTTCACTTCAGGGAAGTTGAGCGACCAAAGTGCCAGGTCTACCAAATGCACGCCCAGGTCAATCACGCAGCCGCCACCCGATAGTTTCGGCTCATAAAACCAGGCTTTATCCGGGCCATAAGCATTATGGAATACCAGCTCCACGGCATAGATCTGGCCCAGCTCACCGCTCTGCACTACCTTGTACACTTCCTGCATGGCACTGGTGTAGCGGTACGACAGATCCACACCTAACAGTTTGTTCTGGCGGCGGGCTGCTTCTACTACACGGCGGGTTTCTTCTACGTTACGGCCCAGCGGCTTCTGGCAGAACACGGCTTTTCCTGCTTCCAGGGCCAGCATAGTTTGCTCCGCGTGGAAGGCGCTTGGTGTGGCAATTACAACCCCATCTACCTCCGGTGCTTCCAGCATAGTTTCGAAAGAAGTGGCCACTTGTGCGGCGGGTGCGCTTTTAACAGCTTCTTCGGCATTTTGCGGTGTAGTATCAGCTATAAAGGCTACTTCAGCTGCATTGTGCTTCGCGATCACTTCCATGCGGTTTCTCCCGATCCAGCCAACGCCTAAAAAGCCAAGCTTTGGTTTAGTTGCGGTCTCGGTAGCAGGTGTGGCAGTAAGTTGTGTTGAGTCAAGTATAGTTTCTTCCATGCTAAAAGGTAATAAGGGCTTTTACGAACCCATCAGGGCGGGTGGTAAGTTGTTCGAATGCTTTATCTATGTTTTCTAAGCTATAGGTATGCGTGTAAAGCGGCTCCGGGTTAATAATACCCTGTTCTACGGCCTCTACAGCAGCTTTTATACCTTTAATGTATTCCTGCGGATCACGCTCATGGGCGTTTATCACATCCAGTCCGCGCCAGTTCCAGAGCTGGATATTTACCTGGCGCATGCCATCCTGGTGGAAACCGGCAATGATCAGGTTGCCGCGCTCTGCGGTCAGTTCCCCGGCCAGGTTCAGCGGCCATTCTTTTCCGGTGCACTCTATTACGCGTTCGCAGAACTTTCCGTTGGTTAGTTCCTTCACTTTTTCGATGATGCCATAATGATCATCCATTTTTATAGTTTCATCGGCACCACACTCCTTTGCCACATCCAGCGAAAATTCGCGTTGCGAAATAGCGATTACCTTTGCACCGGCATGTTTGGCTAACTGCACCAGCAGGGCTCCTAAAAACCCGATGCCAAGTATAGCCACTGTTTGCCCTGCCTCGATACGACTGCGCTTAAAAATGTTGAGGGCACACCCCAGCGGCTCGCCCGGGAAAGGCTTCCCAGTCAATGCCTCCGGCAGTTTTACTACCTTATCGGCATCTGCCAGGTCGTAGGCAGCGTACGATTTATAAGATAGTGCCGCTACACGGTCACCTACTTTTACATGAGTTACGTTTTCGCCGACGGCATCAACTATACCCCAGCCTTCGTGGCCCGGGTTACCAGCCTCTATCGGGTAATTAAACCACTCGCGGCCTTCCCACACCGGTATATTAGAGGCGCAGAGTCCGCAGCCTTCCAGCTTTATGCGGACTTCTGCTGCCCCCGGTTCCGGTATGTTTACTTCCTGTACAGCTACTGTTTTAGGAGCCGTGATTACGGCCGCCTGCATGGTGGCAACTGCTGTAGTGGTTGCCGGTTCATTCTCTGCTATAAGGGTGTTGTTGTGTTGCATCAGGCTACTGCTACTTTATTCTCTAGTTTATCGTCTGTCTCTGTTTTTTCGGATGTCAGGATCATGGGCACCTCTAGGCCACGGGTTTCGCACAGCCACTGGTATAGTTTGGCCACGCCTTCCTGCACATTATGTTTCGGGTACCAGCCGGTAGCTTTCTGAAACTTGCGTGTATCCGACACATAGTAATGCTGGTCGCCGGGTCGCCAGTCGCCGAAGGAGAGCGGGATCTTTTTACCCCTGTACTTGCCAATGGTTTTTAGCAGCTCCAGCAGACTCACCGTGTTTTCAGGGCCACCCCCGATGTTAAAGGCGTTTCCTTTTATAGTTGGCATGTGCTCCAGCGCCAGCAAGAAAGCATCTACCAGGTCTTCGGCAAACAGAATGTCGCGCACCTGCTTGCCATTGCCATAGATACTTACCGGCTTTCCTTCGATCGCCCTGATAGCAAAGTGCGCTACCCACCCCTGGTCTTCGTTGCCGTATTGGTGCGGGCCGTAAATACAGCTCATCCGGAACACAACGGCTGGTATCTGGTAAGTGCGGGCATAGTCGATCACATACTGATCGGCGGCTCCTTTTGAGCAACCGTACGGGCTATGAAAGTCGAGTACGCGTTCCTCGCTGATTCCGTTTTCTTTTATGGTGGCATCAGCCGGGTAATAGCGGCTTCCATTGGAGATAAACTTCAGGTCCTCAAGCCCGCCGTACACTTTGTTGGTTGATGTAAATACCAGCGGCGGCGGGTTGTCCTGCTCGCGTATGGCCTCCAGCAAATTGATGATCCCCCGGGCATTTACTTCAAAATCATTGATCGGGGAATCAAGAGATGTAGTAACGGCTACCTGCGCTGCAAAGTGGAAGACAGCTTCGGCATGCTTTACTACCTTCCGAACTGCCTGCAGGTCGCGGATATCGCCCACATACACCTCCAGTTTATCGCCGTAAGTCTCGTGCAGCCACTGCAGGTTCTGTTCTACCCCGTCACGGCACAGGCTATCGAATACCAGTACCCGTTTCCCGTCTTCGAGCAGGCGTTTGGCTAAGTTAGTACCTACAAATCCGGCACCTCCGGTAATTAAGGTGTAGGGTTCTGTATGCTCTACAACAGAGCGTTTAATGTAGTGGAGCTGATCAAGTTTCTCGAGACCGTGCTTGGCCCAGAGCCTGTACAGCAGCTTGGTAGCACCATCTGCCTTCTTCAGCCCGAAGTGGTATTCACGCTCGTCGAGGTGGAAACCGGCCACTGTTGACAATCTGGCATCCAGGTCGTACATGCCGTACCAGTACACCCGGGTTACATCCGCTTTCAGCACATCCTTAAACTGCTGCAGCTGCTGGTACTCATCGTGCTGCCACGTCGAGAAGCCCGACTCGGTAATCCATAGTTCTGCCTGGCTGTTATTCTTCTCCAGCACTTCACGTACGGCTTTTATCTTTTCGCCCCAGCTATCCCATACCTGGTCGAACACCAACGGGAACCCATGAATGCCAACCGCATCAATGTACTGCATCACGCCCCTGTCGAACATGGTTTGCAGCCAGTTCGGGTCTATTGGGCTCATGCCGCCCAGCAACGTTTTTTTGCCACGCTGCCTGCACCAGTAAGCAGCCCCGCCTACCATTTCGGCAAACTTGTTCCAGCCATAGTCCAGGGTAAAATCATACTCTACCTGGTTGTTGGGTTCGTTCCATAGTTCCACCCACTCAAAGTGCTGGCCGTGTGCTGTTATAAATACATCCAGGAAATCGGCATACGCTTTCTTATCTACAGGGGGTGCTGAGGTGCGTGGTTTTTCAGCCAGTGACGGTGGTGTGTACAGGAAGCAAGGCAAAACATTTACCTCGCTGGCAAGAGTCGGGATCAGCCAGTCGTACCATGCTTTCCCCTCCGGAGTATAATAATCGGCCCACGAAACACCTGTTCTGAGCTCGGTTACATTCAACTTCTTAAGATCGGCAAGTACCTGCATTACATGCTCTTCCTCGCCTGGTCTGAACCATTCCACTACCCCTATCACAGGGAGTGAACCGGGATGCGTGTTGTTCTGCATATTCATAGTTCGTAAGTCAATTCGGTTATGGTTGGGGTGCTAAACAGTAAGACCACGGGCTGCTAATTCAGCGCTTGCCTCACTTACGCGGTCGTAGGCAATCTGCCCTTCGAGCCAGTTAGCCAGCTCCTCCAGGCCCGCGTTAAACTCTACCTGCGGATAGAAGCCCAGCATCTGCTGTGCCTTCGAAATATCGGCGTAGCAATGGCGGATATCCCCTACTCTGTACTTGCCTGTTATTTCAGGTACAAGGTGCGTTTTATCCATGACAGTTGCCAGGCGCTCGGCTATTTCCCGGATCGTATAGTTGTTGCCGCTGCCCACATTAAATACCTGCCCGTTGGCTTCCTCTTTTTCCATGGCCAGGCGGCACGCTAATGCCACATCGCGCACATGCACAAAGTCGCGCTGCTGGTAACCGTCTTCAAAAATCATCGGAGAGTTGTTGTTGAGCATGCGTGATGCAAAGATAGCCAGCACACCTGTGTAAGGATTTGAAAGCGCCTGGCGGGTGCCATACACGTTAAAGAAGCGCATGGCCACGGTAGGAATGTTGTAAGCGCGGCCTACCATCAGGCACAGGCGCTCCTGATCGTATTTAGACAAGGCGTAGACTGATGACAGGCAGGGGGTTTTAGTTTCGGGGGTATGTACCGGCTGTAGCTGGTTACGGTTGGTATCGTATAGTTCCCAGTCGGCGGCTTTGAGCTGCTCCAGCGGGCGCTCTTCTGCTGTTACCACCTGCCCCTGTGCATTTTTGTAAAGCCCTTCGCCGTAAATGCTCATGCTGCTGGCTACTACCAGTTTCTTCACCGGATTTTTGGCAAGTGCCTCCAGCAATACAGCAGTCCCTATATTGTTTACGTCTGTGTACTCCTTTATCTCATACATGCTCTGCCCCACACCCACCATCGCAGCAAAATGATACACGATGTCCACACCTTCCAGCGCACGCTTTACGTCATCGGGGTTGCGCACATCACCAACTATAAGCTCTACATCCTTGTGCAGGTATTCCGGGCGCTGGCAGTTTTTGCCATGCACCTGCTCACTCAGGTTATCAAGAGCCCTGACAGCGTATCCATGGTTCAGTAGTTCGTCAGCCAAATGAGAGCCTATAAAGCCGGCCCCTCCTGTTATCAGTACTTTATTTTTCATAGTTTATAGTTTGTAATTCGTTTGTTGTTCGCTGCGCCCGCTACTATGCTGCTGCCAGCATGCTTGCAGAGGCACCATTACTACTATCTTAAAATGGCTGTGCCACAGGCCTTACCGTTATGTTGTTCACTGCAACTGCTGCGGGCTGCTGCAAGGCATAAAGCACCGCATCGGCAATTACTTCCGGCGCTATGGCCCCATACCCTATACGCTCTACTGTCTGGCTGCCGGAAACGGCATTCTCGAAAAAAGCGGTATCTGTTACACCGGGTGCTACTACGGTTACCCGCACCGCTGGCAATACTTCCAGGCGCAGTGTTTCGGCTACTACTTCCAGCGCTGATTTGGTAGCTGCATAAACACCTCCGAAACTATAAGCCTGGCCGGCAGCCACCGAAGAAACCAGTACCACATCGCCGTAGCCTTGCTGCAGCATGCCTGGTACAAACGCCCGGATCATACGCAACGCACCCAGCAGGTTTACTTCTATTACCTGTTGCCACTTGTCGGGGTCACCCTCTGTTAACTTCTCGTGTATACCCCGGCCGGCACTGCATACCAGTATGTCTGGTGGCCCAATCTGCTCCTGTACCTCTGAGAACAAAGTTGCCATAGCAGGTGCTGCTGCCACATCGCTCTTGAAGTGGTAAACCGAATCAGGTTTGTTTTCCGGAAGGCTCAGATCGGCAACAGCTGTTGTTACGCCCTGTTGCTGCAGTTTTACAGCAATGGCCCTCCCGATACCGGAAGCCCCACCACTGACCAACGCTCTTCTGCCTTTCAGATCCTGCACGTTATATTAAAAGATTAATATTTATATATTATATATTGTATAATTCTATGTGAGATACAAACGTAACTAAGGCAAATTGGGTTGTTGATGCTGAAATAAGACTATATCTTCATAGCTTAATTTGCTAATAGGCAGCATGCTGTGCAATCTTCTATAGTTGCTAAAGCTGCATTAGCGCCGCAGGCATTGCACAAAACGTGAAGAAGGCGTAGCTTGAACCCTGGACACTTGCCATCCTTTTAGTACCATACTTCTGATGAATTTTACCCACGACCTGCACCTGGAAAACAGCCGCGTTCTGCTGCGTCCGCTCCGCCTCACCGATCTGGCGGAGCTGCAAACTATAGCTTTTGACGATACCATCTGGCGCTATATGATTCACCGGATTGCTACGCCCGAGGACCTGCAGCTGTGGGCAAAAACGGCTTTTACTGACCGGGAAAAGCAACAGCGCTATA
>DATBUF010000023.1:0-2328 GCA_036516435.1 Pontibacter sp. | reverse complement strand
GGCCGCTAAGCTGAAGTTTGTAGCCCGCGCCGGCGCCGGTGTAGATAACATTGATGCCGATGCGCTGGCATCCCGGAATATTGCGTTGCTGGCTGCCAACGAAGGAAACAGCCAGGCAGTAGGGGAGTTTACATTGGGGTTACTACTCTCGCTCATGCGCAACATTGCCCGCTCCGACCAGCAGGTGCGCAACAAAATATGGCTGCGCGAAGAGAACCGGGGCGAGGAGATTAGCGGTAAAACCATCGGCATTTTCGGCTATGGTAACATGGGACACCGCTTTGCCCGTGTGCTGCAGGGGTTCGGCTGCCGTATACTAGCCTACGATAAGTTTGCCCCCGAAAAAGTAGCCGTACCGGCAGAGCAGGTGTCCATGGAGGTAATACAGGTCGAAGCCGATATTGTGAGCCTGCACATTCCGTACATCCCCGAAAATGACTGCTTTGCCGATGATGCTTTCTTCAGCGGTTTTAAGAAGCCGGTCTGGTTTCTGAACACCTCACGCGGCGAAGTGGTAGATCAGGCGGCGCTGGTGGCGCATCTGCAGAAAGGAACTATAAAAGGCGCAGCCCTGGATGTGCTGGAAAACGAGAAGTTACACACGCTTACCGAACAGCAACTTAGCAACTATAACTACCTGGCACAGGCCCCGAATGTGGTGCTTACTCCCCATATCGGCGGCTGGACGCATGAGTCGTATGTTAAAATTAACCAGGTGCTGGTGAGCAAAATAAAGGAGCTGCTACAACTATAGTTTGTGCCTGCAAAGCTCTTTACCGAGCTTACAGGCCTACCAACTGGCCGGCTCTGAAATAAAGATTTCCAGATTTTTTTTAAAGGATGCTGCGCTATACTTGTAATTAAAATTTATTATATTTGCCTGAACAGCATGCGAGCGGGGTAGCCGTTTGCTTTTTTTATTCATTAAAGTACCAGCATATGGTATAACATGGCAGTACCGCTACAGGTGGTATCGCTTAGGGAAAAGAACTAATATAATTTACATAGTTTGCAAAGAGAACGGTTATGAAATGCATAATCGTTCTCTTTGTTTTTGTGTTTTAAACAAGAGAATAATAGTATGAGCAAAGTATCTTATTACACTGCCGAAGGCTTACAGAAGCTGAAAGAAGAGTTGCAGGAACTTAAAACAAAAGGCCGCGCCGAAGTGGCCCGCCAGCTATCAGAAGCCCGCGACAAAGGTGACCTGAGCGAGAATGCCGAGTATGATGCTGCCAAGGATGCACAGGGGCACCTGGAACTGAAAATAGCTAAGCTGGAAGAAGTGGTAGGTAACGCCCGCCTGATTGACGAGTCGGTGCTGGATACAAGCAAAGCCCTCATTCTGTCTACAGTAAAGATCAAGAACCTGAAAAACAACATGGTTGTAGACTATACGTTAGTAGCAGAGGAAGAAGCAGACCTGGCATCCGGTAAAATTTCTGTAAAGTCTCCGATCGGGAAAGGCCTGCTGGGCAAGTCGGTTGGGGAGATAGCGGAAATTACCGTACCAGCCGGTAAACTGCAGTTCGAGATTTTAGACATTAGCCGATAAACTATGGAAGCTTCGATTTTTACCAGGATCATTAATGGCGAAATTCCTGCTTATAAAATAGCGGAAGATGAGCGTTACCTTGCTTTTCTGGATGTATTTCCGACTACGCAAGGGCATACCTTAGTAATACCGAAGCAGCAGATCGACTACATCTTTGACCTGGACGATGAGCTATACCTGGGGCTGATGGCCTTTGCCAAAAAGGTGGCAGCTGCCGTGGAGAAAGCCGTTCCCTGCAAGCGGGTTGGAGTGGCTATAGTTGGCCTGGAAGTGCCCCACGCGCACGTACATCTGATTCCGTTGAACAATATGCAGGATATGAACTTTGCTAACAAAAAGCAGTTCAGCCAGCAGGAGTTTGAAGCAACAGCCGAAAAGATCAGAGCCGCCTACCAGGGGTAAACACAAGTATAAAAGTAAAACAGAACAGCCGGAACAAAGTGATCTTCGTTCCGGCTGTTCTGTTTTAACTATAGTTTGCTCGAAGGGGCTACTGCAGCACTACAACACGTTTAATGAAGCTGGTGCCTCTGTAGGTGACGTGGGCTGTATACAAACCATTCCGGATACCGGTAACATCATATTCTACTTCTTTGGCTGTCTCTCTTTTAACAGGGAGCTGAATTTTACGGCCCAGCTGATCGCTGAACCATATCTCAGGTGCCGGAGCCGGGGCAGTATCAGCCACCCAACTGAACCGGACTGAGCCGGACGCCGGGTTCGGGAAAACATCCGTCATCTGTGCATAGCGTTCAGCATCGTTTTGGGAAAGC
>DATBUF010000022.1:0-1818 GCA_036516435.1 Pontibacter sp. | reverse complement strand
GCTCAGTTTCAGGGCTGAGGGCAGGGCAGCATTGATGACCTCGCCTAAGGTGCACATGTAGTAATCTGCTATCCACTTAAAAAGCTTTAGCTGTGGCGCTGTAACTATAGGTGTATCGTCAAGCACATCCAGGACATACTTGGCCTGGTACTCGGCAGGAGCCTGGTCATGAATATCGGCAACTATACAGCTCAGTACTCTTTTAGAACCGAACTGCACGATTACCCGCGCACCTACCAGCACTTCATCGTTCATTTCGAACGGAATGCGGTAAGTATAGAGCTTCGGAAGCGGCAGAGGCAGAATCACGTCGGCAAAGAGCGTAACGCGGTCCACGGCCGGCTCCGGCGGGTAGTTAAAGTTCAGGAGTTCAGACAAGGTAGTACACTTTAAGAATACACAAAGGTCGTAAAAAAATAGAGATTGTGCCTCCTGTGCCGGGCGCGCAAGAACACTACAGAAGAGTAAATTACGACATGCCTCGCCAAAACACAACACCTCTCCAGTTGCTAAACAGTTAAAGGAGCAGATAACCTGATTGTAGTGTACATGAACCAGCTTTAGGAAATTGCCCGGAGCGAATTTAGCTACAGTGTCGGAAACTTTGCGGGCTGCTGGTAGCCCTGTAGTTGCTTCAGAGCCTCTGCAGGTGTTGTTACCGGCAGCTGGCAGGTTTTGTTGTAGCATACGTAAATGGTTGTTTTACCATTTACAGGAACTTTGTCGGCTAACAGGGGGAGCGTGCTTTTGTGGTTGCTGCCCATCAGAAGCATATTTGGCAGGTAAAAAAGACTGAGCTCTTCGCGCATTCCGGATAATTCTCTGCCAACTATAGCTACCTCGGCAGTAGGTGTCAGGCGGTTAAAATAAAGTATAGCCCAGTTGTTTAAATGTGCCGGCTCTTTTAGCAGGAGTGGTTGCACGCATTGCAGCATGGCATCCGCTTTTTGCTGGTATTTCTCCTCATCAAAGTATAAGCCAAGCAGGTGCAGGTTAGAGGCCATAACTGAGTTAGAAGAGGGAATTACATTATCAAGGAAATCCTTTTTACGGGCTATCAGCATTTCGGCAGCCTGATCGGTAAAGTAGAGCAGGGGCTCTTCTGTATCACTGAAGTGCGACAGTACATAGTTAGTAAAGTGTTTTGCCTGCTGCAGCCATGCCTCGTTAAAGGTGACTTCGTATAGCCTGATCAGGGCAGAAATAAGCAGGGCGTAATCGTCCAGGAACCCTGTTATAGTTGCTTTCCCGTTTTTATAGGTATGGCAGAGCTTATTGCCTTCACGAAGTTTCTCTAGCAGAAAGTCTGCATTTCGTAGGGCCAGGTCCAGGAAGTGCTGTTCATGAAATGTATAATAGGCATCCGCCAGTGCCTTTAACATTAAGGCGTTCCAGGAGCACAGGATCTTGTCGTCCAGCGTAGGGCGTATGCGCTTTGCCCGGGCCTTCTCCAGTTTCTTCTTCCAGGAGGTAACCATTTCCTGCAATACTTCAGGCCGCAGTTCGTTCTCGCGTGCAAAGGCTTCCGGGCTTTGGGTGCGGTGCAGGATATTGCGGCCACGCTCAAAGTTGCCGGCAGCTGTTACGTTGTAGTATTTTGAAAACAGTGGCTCTTCGCTTCCCAGTATCCTGCTTAGCTCTTCTTTGGTATAGGTATAAAACTTTCCTTCTTCTCCCTCACTATCAGCATCCAGGGAGGAGTAAAAACCTCCATCTTTGCTCATCAGCTCCCGCTCTACAAACTTTATAGTGTCATAAACCACTTCCTTGTACAGCGGTTCCCTGACTACCTGGTAGGCTTCGGAGTAAAGGGTAATA
>DATBUF010000021.1:0-6514 GCA_036516435.1 Pontibacter sp. | reverse complement strand
TCGAGCTCGAGCTGAATTTCGGCCCAGGCAGGCAAACTATAGTTGCTGTTGTCGAAGGCTAAAATCTGCTGTTTTACTTTCTCCAGATCGCCTTTAAAGCGCACCAGTTTGCGGCAAACAGGTATAGCCACCTCGTGCAAGTTAGTTAGCTTGCCGTCCTCAAAATCAAGAATGAAAACTACCTTGTTATCGGTTACTTCGCTAAAGCTGAGCGGAATAGGGGAACCCGAGTAGCGGATGTGGTGCGTGTTGTTTACTTGCTGCGGACGGTGCAAATGGCCCAGGGCTACATAGTCAAATTCCTTCGGAAACTGATCTGCCCCTATCTGGCCCAGGTTACCTACGTGGATCTCTTTCTCGCTCTCAGAAGCAGTGCCGCCTGCGGCAAACAAATGGCCCATGGCTATAGTCGGTACGCCCTGTGTTTTGTACGGCTGCAGGTGCGGCACAAACTGGGCATAATGCGCTGTTATCCCTTGTTTAATGCGGCTCTCGCGCTCTTCGTAGGTTTCGCCGGGTACAGATAAGCGGATGTCGCGGTCGCGGAGAAAAGGAACGGCACAAACTATAAGTTCAGGTTTCCCGGCAGCATTGTTTAAAACTATAAGTTCATCCAGCGGGTCGGGGGTGGCGCCGCCGATTACGTGGATGTGCATGCTGGCCAGCAGGTCTTTGGGTGCGTTAAGTGTAGAAACCGAATCATGGTTTCCGCCTATAAACACGATGTGGCGGCAGCAGGTGGCAGTTACTCTCTGCAGAAAATCATAGTATAGTTTAAGCGCAGTGTTGGAGGGGGCACCGGAGTCAAATACATCGCCGGCCATGAGCAATACATCTACCTGCTCCTGCTCAATGGTTTGCAACAACCAGTTCAGGAAGTGCTGGTGCTCGTCGGTACGTTCGAGGGTAACAAGGCGCTGGCCCAGGTGCCAGTCTGAGGTGTGTAAAACGCGCATAACTTCTTCATCTCCAATTCCGAAACAAGATACATCAGAATATATAAATATTGCAAGTGCGTGCTAAAGATTACCTGCTATTTGCCCGGTGGCTCAGGGAGCAGGATGCTGCTAGGCCATCAGCCAGTCTAAGGCGGCCTGCTGACTAGGGAAGTTCTTGACCTGGTAGTTGGTTTTGCCCATTGCTTCGGCACGTGTCACTACAGACTCCAGAGCCAGCTGGTGAAACACACTGGCTGGCATAATACGGGCAAGCTTTTTCAGGTTGGTGCCTGAAAGCAGTTCGTAAAACTTTGACGCCATCCAATCTTTAGCACCAGGGCTAATAGCACCCAGCGCCTGTCCGTTGGCAACGGCACGCTCTATTCTGGTGTCGCGCAGTGCCTCGTAGAGTTTTGTAGCTCCGGCTATCAGTTCGTTTTCTGTAACATGGCGCAGCCATTGCGAGCGAATCAGGTTGCCTTTTACATCAGCCTCGATTCTGTAGAAATCGGATTCATAGTAAACATCGAAAGGCATAGGACCGGATTGAATAACCAACTTTTTATAGCTACAGGTAGCTTTTACCTGCATTTAGCCGTCAAATGTAAGTAAAAACAGCATACAAATATAAAACTGACTTCTCTATTATTTTTTTCGTGATTCTATTACTGCGGCCCGAACAGGAAGCCAACTGGTTTTCGTAAAAAGAGCCCGCTTTGGGGCGGGCTCTCTGCAAGGTTAATGTGCTACTTTCTGGAAACTGGTGATGGCATCGCTCAGGTCGTATACCGGTACTTTAAAATCCTCTTCCAGTATACTTTGCCCGGCAGCGGAACGGTACCCGGCAGCGCAGTGTACCATGATTGGTTTATCCTGCGGAATCTCATTTTTGCGCTCGCGTAGTTCCGGTAACGGAATGGCAATGGCCTCCTCAAATATCTTTCCTGCTTTTACTTCACCGGTATTCCGCACATCCACAATAGTATACTTGCCCGGGTTCATCCGGAAGTCGTCCAGGTCTGTGGCAACACTGGTGACAGGCAGCGTGGCAGGTGCAAGCAGGGTGCCTTTTATATGCGCTTCGTAGCCAATTTTAGCTGATTTACGGATCACCGAGTTCAGAACCTCTTTATTCTCTGCGATCAGGTAAAACTGCTCGTTGGGGCCAACAATACTTCCGAGCCAGGTCTCGAACTTGCCGCCTTCCTGTATGTTGATGCTATTAGGTAAATGGCCTTTTTTATACTGTGCCTGCGGGCGTGTATCAACTATCAGTACACCTTCCTCCAGGGCAGCATCCTGGGCCAGGCGTGGCACTGCGTTTATACTTTCCTCAAAGCTGTGAGCGCCTGCTTTGTTCAGGGTTACATCGTGGCCGAAGTACTTGGGTATAAAGGGCTGATCCTCGAGCAGGGTTTTAATAAATTCGTCCTCGCTCATATCCTGCAGGGCATAGTTGGTTTTTTTCTCACGACCTATAGTTGAAAATGTGTCGGAGCTCAGGTTTTTGCCACACAGCGAGCCGGCACCATGCGCAGGATATACCAACACTTCCTCATCCAGTTTCTTGAATACGTTGTTGGTGGTATGGTACATCTGGCGGGCCAGTTCTTCTCGTTTGGCAGTCATGTTACCAACATTCTCGCGCAGGTCCGGGCGGCCTACATCGCCTACAAACAGGGCATCGCCGGTAAAGGCGGCATGCTGCCTGCCGTTCTCATCCAACAGCAGTATGGTTACACTGTCTGGGGAGTGGCCGGGCGTATTAAGCGCGCGTAATGTTAACCTACCTAATTGTAGCTCATCGCCATCGTCAAAGGTTTCATGTTCATAGTCGGCGCCCAGCAGTTTGCTCACGTAAATTCTGGCGCCGGTCTTCCGGGCAATTTCCAGGTGCGAGCTCACAAAATCGGCGTGTGGGTGCGTCTCGAAAACGGCTACAATTTCAGCACCATGTGCTTTTGCAAAGTCGTAGTAGGGCTGTGGGTCGCGGGCCGGGTCTACCACAGCCATCTGGCCCTCGCTGATGATAGCATAACTGGCATGCGCCAGGCCTTTATCAAAAAACTGTTCTATCTTCATGGGATGATCTGATAATTACTCTTTTACGGGAATTCCTGCGGCTTTCAGGTCGGTGTAGGCTCCTATGTTGTATACGTTTTTGAAACCAGCTTCCAGCAGCAGCTGAGCCGCTTTGCCACTCCTGTTTCCGCTGGCGCAATATAGGTAATATGTTTTATCCTTGTCCCAGGATTTCATGTCTTCGGCAAATTCACCGCCACGGTAGTCAGAGTTTTCGGCACCCTGCAGTGCGCCTGCCTGAAACTCTTCGGGTGTACGGACATCAAGCAGTACGCCCTCTTTTACAACCTGTTGTTTGTATTCGGTAGGTGTCAGTTTTTTGGCGGCGCCACCATCCTGCTGCGGCTGGCTGCAACTCAGGATGGCTGCTATAACAGATACGAAAATTGATTTCATGGTGGTAAATTATGTTCTGGTTTAAGTAAATAAAGGTACAGAATACAGGATTAACCTGCCAGCCGCACACTTGTTTTTGTTTGTAGCGGATACCTATAAAATAGCAGAGTCAGTGCCTGACCTAACTTACAACTATACCTGCTAACTATAGGAGGGCTAAAATACCTTGCAGCTGTTTATCACGTCTATAATATCGGAGATAGTGGCATCGGTAAGAAAGTAGTATACATTTTTGCCTTCGCGGCTGGTATCTACCACGCCTTTGTCGCGCATGTTGGTCAGGTGGTGCGACAGCAACGATTGCTCTATTTTCAAGATCTCCTGCAGCTCGCTTACTGTTAAACGGTCTTTCTGCTCCAGCAGGTCTATAATGCTGATCCGGATAGGGTGCGCGACACATTTAAGCACATAAGCGGCTCGTTCCAGTTTCTTCTTATCTATCCTTACTTTCAGGCTTGTCATGCTCGTATTATTTACTTTTTCCGATACATGAACATATATTCATGTTATCAGTCGTAGTACAATCTGCGAGCTTATGTAGTTCCCAGCCCTCTATAGTTTGTAACAGATAGTAGTATTAGGGCTATTGAGCCGGTGTAAACTATACCAGCGCCCGGCAGCGCTGCAACTATAGCCACATAACAGCCAGCAGGGTGCCTGTGGCAACCAGCACCCAAAGAATCAGGCCCTGTAAAAAAGGCCTTGCGCTAATGGTCCGGAGGGTTTTCAGGTTCAGGTTGATGCCGATAAAGAAGAGGCTGAGCAGCAGGAATTTTTTGGCTATAAAGATGATGCCCGGGGCAACAGCCGCAACAGCTGGCACAAATGTATAAAGTACGGAGGCAACCAGAAACAGCGGGATAAAGAGCGGAAGACTAAGTTTTGTCTCCTTGTTCTTAAAGAGAAAAGCCGAAAGCAAGACCATCGGAATGATCCAGAGTGCGCGTGTAAGTTTCAGGGTAGTGGCTATTTCGAGTGCCTTGGTGCCGTACTTGCTGGCTGCCCCTACTACCGAACTGGTGTCGTGTATGGCAATGGCAGCCCACACGCCAAACTGGCTTTGTGTCAGGTCGAGCCAGGTGCCAACTACCGGGAAGATAAACAGGGCCAGTGCATTCAGGATAAATACAATAGCCAGCGACACGGAGATTTCGGCGGGCTCGGCTTTTATAGTTGGCGCTACGGCTGCAATGGCGCTGCCACCGCAAATAGCAGTGCCTGTCCCGATCAGGTGCGAGAGTTTTGCCGGTATGCGGAAGATCTTACCAAGAACAAAAGCCAACCCCAGGGTAATACCCAATGATATGGCCGTGTAAACAATTCCTGAAAGGCCTGTAGCACTTACCTGGTGCAGGTTTATGCCAAAGCCCAATCCCACAACCGCTACCTGCAGGGCATACTTGGAAGCGACAGATGTGTACTTCTGCCACGGGTTGCCTAATGCCAGCCCCACCAGCAAACCCGCCGAAAGCGCCAGAGGTGCAGAAAAAGAGGCTGTTGCAACTATGGCGAGCAGCAGAGCAGCAACTATAATTTTCTGGAGCAGCGGGTAATTGTTTAGAAGCGGTAAGGGCATTCTGTTGGTGCTTGTGAAGAGCATAAAGGTAAGTATTCGGGTGCAAACCTTAAAAAGTACCTTTCCGGTATATGAATCCCGGGGCAGGTGCCGTCTCTACGAACGTATATTTCAGTAGCAGGTTCAGGAGCAGAACCAGTGATTCAAAGTACAGCTGTTTGCAGAGCTCTTCTTTGGAAATGGAGAAGTGTAGTTTGCTGATAATGCCTAGGGGTGTGTGAAGGCGCTTTAATTTTTAGCTGCAGGTGAAGGTTTTAACAACAGTATCCTTATATTTGATTAACCTAAACTAACTAAACTATAGCTAACTTTTACGCAAACCCATGAAGAAAATCTTAACCATTGCAGCCTGTCTGGCTTTAGGAGCAGGCAGCGCGATGGCGCAGGAGACTTTTCCGCGCAATGGGGTGTATGATGAGCGGCCGGGCCTTGTAGCCCTGACCAACGCCACCATCCACACCGACTATAAAACCACACTCAACAACGCTACACTGCTTATCCGGAACGGGAAAGTAGAGGCTGTTGGCACCAATGTAAAGGTGCCTGCAGGCGCTGTAATAGTGGATGCCAAAGGCAAGCACATCTATCCGGCCTTTGTAGATATGTTCTCTACCTATGGTTTACCCGAAGTAAAGCGGCCGCAGCGTAGCTGGGGAGGTGCGCCCCAACTGGAGTCTGCCAAGCAGGGAGCCTACAACTGGAACCAGGCCATCCGCCCGGAAACAAATGCGGTAGAACTGTTTAAAGCAGATAAAAAGCAGGCCGAGGAGCTGCGCAAGCAAGGGTTCGGTTCTGTGCTGGCGGTGCACCGCGACGGTATTGCCCGTGGCACGGCTGCGCTGGTAACACTGGCTGACAAGCGTGAAAATGAAGTGATCGTGCTGGACAAAGCCGCCGGTGCACTTTCTTTCGACAAAGGTACTTCTACCCAGGATTACCCAAGTTCCCTGATGGGTTCTATCGCGCTGCTGCGCCAGACCTACCTGGATGCCCAGTGGAATGCCCAGAACCCGGGCCGTGAGCAGAACATCTCCCTGAAAGCCTTTACAGATGCTACCAAACTGCCACAGATTTTTGAGGCGGATAACAAGCTGGATGTATTGCGTGCCGACAAAGTAGGAGACGAGTTCAAAACACAGTACATCATTAAAACCAACGGCGACGAGTACCAGATGCTGAAGGAAGTGAAGGGCACCAACGCCCCGCTTATCGTTTCAGTGAACTACCCGGATGCCTATAACGTGGAAGATCCGTATGATGCACGCCGTGTGCCGCTGGAGGCCATGAAGCATTGGGAAATGGCACCTGCCAATGCCGGTATTCTGCACAAAGCCGGAGTAGCATTTGCCTTTACTGCATCAGATCTGAAAGATAAAAAGGACTTTTTGCCGAACGTACGCAAGGCTGTGAAGTATGGCCTGCCCGAAGAGGAAGCCCTGAAAGCCCTGACGGCTACACCGGCCAGGTTGCTGAAAGCTGAAAACCTGATCGGCAGCCTGAACGAAGGTAAACTGGCCAACTT
>DATBUF010000020.1:0-1820 GCA_036516435.1 Pontibacter sp. | reverse complement strand
TTCGATCCGAATGGCGGCTTCGTAACCGGTGGCGGCTGGATTGATTCTCCTCCGGGTGCCTATGTTGCAAATCCGTTACTGGTAGGCAAAGCCAACTTCGGGTTTAATGCGAAATATAAAAAAGGCTCAAACCTGGTAGATGGAAATACCGAGTTCCAGTTTAAGGCAGGCGATCTTAACTTCAAGAGCTCAGCACATGATGCCATGTCGTTAGTGGTAGCGGGTTTCAAGGCCATTTACAAAGGCGTCGGCAGCATAAATGGCAACGATCATTACGCCTTTATGGTCTCTGTTGAAGATGGAAACCTGAAGGGCAAAGATCAGGCTGATAAGTTCAGGATTAAGATCTGGGACAGGAGAGATGGCGCTATAGTTTACGATAACAATGTGGCAGTCTCAGAGAAAGGAGATGATGCGGCTCCGGCTACAGCAATAGGCGGCGGCTCTATTGTGATCCACGAAGTGAAGGCTAATGCGGTAACTAAAACCACCAAGCTGACTACTGAAACTTCAGCTCAACCAGTAGCAGGGCAGTTCTACAACTATCCGAACATGTTTACCGACAGAACAACGATCGCCTTTAGCCTGGAAAAATCAGAAAGCTATGTGCTGGAAGTATACGACCTGCGCGGCGCCCTGATCAAGAAGGTAGAGGCAGGTACAGCTGAAGCTGGTAAACTATACGAGTTCGGGTTCGATGGCAGCAACCTCTCGAGAGGCATGTATGTAGCACGTCTGCAGACACCATCGGGCATGCGGTCTATAAAAATGATCCTGAACAAGTAAGCAACATACTGATTGCTATAACTATAAAGTGCCGGTTCCTGCAGCAGGGGCCGGCACTTTATAGTTTATATTGAGCAGTGTTTCTGCAAAACTTTTTAGCCAAACTATAGTTTACATTAAAATCCTGCTTACTTTTGCAGCACAACATGCGCAACACTACATTACATAGCATCCTTTCTGCACCGGCACTTTCTGTTGCCTGCGGTACTGCTGCGCACGTACATCATTTCCATCATTCCTCGTAAGAGGAATCCAAGCACCATATAGCCCCCGTTGGGTGTATACCCATTTTATACGTTGCAGGAAGCAAGGTGTAAATCGCTGATTTCAATACTTTTAGATTTATTTTATGCTTCGTATTGCCATACAGAAGTCAGGTAGGCTGAGTGATGATTCTTTAAAACTGATCCGCGAATGTGGAATTTCGTTCATCGGCAGCAGCCTGAAACTCAAAACAGAATCAACTAATTTTCCGCTGGAGATCCTTTTCCTGAGAGACGATGACATACCAGGGTATGTAGCCGATGGCGTGGCCGATATTGGTATAGTGGGCCAGAACGTGCTGGTGGAAGAAGGCATGGAGCGCCTGACAGTGGAGGAACTTGGCTTCTCGAAATGCCGCCTCTCGCTGGCCGTGCCAAAAGGCGACAACTATAGTTCTATACAAGATCTGAACGGGAAAAATATTGCTACCTCTTACCCCAATTTACTGCAAACCTATCTATCAGAACGCGGCATAGAGGCCAACATCCACACCATCAGCGGGTCAGTAGAAATAGCGCCCAGCATAGGCCTTGCCGATGCCATTTGCGATATCGTAAGCTCCGGCAGCACACTCATCAGCAACGGTCTGAAAGAAGTGGAACGCGTTTTCAGATCACAGGCGGTACTGGTCGCAAACCAAAGCCTGAGTGCCGAAAAACAGGAAATCCTGAATAAGCTCCTGTTCCGGATACATGCGGTGCAGCGGGCGCAGCGGGCCAAATACATTCTGCTGAACGCTCCGAATGACAAAATCCCTGAGATCACCAAGC
>DATBUF010000019.1:0-4322 GCA_036516435.1 Pontibacter sp. | reverse complement strand
AGGCGTCAAAATAAATCCTTCAATCTGGATAAGGCGCACTCAAACTGCGGCAATACAATGTAGTGAGCATTAGAACATAGCTGTACCTTTGCGGTTATTTAACATGAGCAGCTAAGCAGATACCCTAACAATGAAGATACTTTTAACAGGGGCAAACGGCTATATTGGCAAGCGGCTTTTGCCGGTGCTGGTAGAACAGCAACATGAAGTAATTTGCATGGTGCGTGACCCGAGGCGCTTTGAGCTGCCTGATACGCTCCGCGGTAAAGTACAAGTTGCAAAGGGAGACCTGCTGCACCAGGAAACTTTAACTAACCTGCCAAGTGATATTGATGCGGCCTACTACCTGGTGCACTCGATGGGCGCCTGGGGCGAGGATTTTGCCACGGCGGAGCAGACTGCTGCCGAAAACTTTGTAGCCTACGTAAACACCACTTCTGCCCGGCAGATTATTTACCTGAGTGGTATTTCTAATGCAGCTCACTTGTCGAAGCACCTGGCATCCCGCCGGCAGGTTGAGGATGTACTGGACCTTGCAAACGCCAGTTTAACGGTATTGCGGGCATCCATTATCATTGGCTCAGGAAGTGCCTCTTTCGAAATGATCAGAGACCTGGTAGAAAAGTTGCCTGTAATGATCACACCGCGCTGGCTTAATTCCCGCTGTCAACCCATCGCTATACGCGATGTCATTTTCTACCTGATGGCTGTGCTCGGAAATGAGTCCTGCTACGGGCAGCGCATGGAGATTGGCGGCCCCGACGTACTTACCTATAAACAGATGCTGGAGAAACTTGCTGCAGTGCGCCATCTGAAACGTTATATTTTCCCGGTGCCGGTGCTTACGCCAAGACTGTCGTCGTATTGGCTATACTTTGTCACCAGTACCAGCTTCTCTATAGCCCGCAGCCTGGTAGAAAGCCTCCGCAACGATACCATCGTGCAGGATGACCGGATTCATCAGCTTATTCCGCATAACACTCTCTCCTACGAAAAAGCCATACGCCTGGCTTACACCAAAATTGAGCAGAACATGGTGGTATCCAGCTGGAAAGATGCCCTGGTAAGTGGCACCATACAGCTCAACTATATGGATTTTGTACAAATACCGCAACATGGTGTAGTAACAGATAAACAGCGTATTAAAATTGAACAGGCGCCGGAGCAGGTACTCGAAAATATCTGGAGCATCGGAGGGGAACGCGGGTGGTATAAGACAGACTTCCTGTGGGAAATCCGGGGCTTTCTGGACAAGCTGGCAGGCGGTGTAGGCCTGGCCCGGGGCAGAAGACATCCCTCCGAAATTTGTGCCGGAGACACCCTGGATTTTTGGCGTGTATTGGTAGCAGATAAGCAAAACAGGCGTCTTTTATTATATGCAGAAATGAAAGTACCCGGCGAGGCCTGGCTACAGTTCAGAATCACAGACGAACCGGATGGATATTATATGGAACAACTCGCAGCCTTCCGCCCGGATGGAATACCCGGCAGGTTATACTGGTACGCCATGCTCCCCTTCCACTTTGTTATTTTCAGAGGTATGGCAAGCAATATTGCACATTACAAACCAGCGCCGGAAGCACATGCCTAACTATAGAGATTACAATTACATTAAATAATGCAAACTATAGATTTTAAAATATAAAACTTTAACTATACTTGCCAGTATACGAGTGCATAGCTTCAGAACCTGTACCTGGCTATTACCTATTGCTCTTTTTTGAAGTACAACCGTAAAAATTTTTGCCCTCTAAAAATATAGCTAACTTTGCTCTCCGATAAAACAAACGCACTAATGGAGGCCATTAAAGAAACCAACTTCTCCTTTGCCGGACAAACCGGTTTTTACAAAGGCAAAGTTCGCGATGTTTATTACTTCGATGAGCGGCTGGCAATTATTGCTACCGATCGTATTTCTGCATTTGATGTGGTGCTTCCACGTGCCATACCTTACAAGGGCCAGGTTCTGAATCAGATTGCGAGCCTTAATTTAAAGGCCACCTCGGATATTGTTCCGAACTGGGTGCGTGCCACACCGGATCCGAATGTTACCATCGGGTTGCACTGCGAGCCATTCCGAGTAGAAATGGTGATCAGGGGTTACCTGGCGGGCCATGCGTGGCGCGAGTACAAAGCAGGCAAGCGCACGGTATGCGGCGTAACGTTGCCGGAAGGCCTGCGGGAAAATGACAAATTACCGGAGCCCATTATAACACCGACAACCAAAGCAGATCAGGGGCATGATGAAGACATCTCCAGAGAAGAAATTTTGGCAAAAGGCATTGTAAATGAGCAGGATTACCTTAAATTAGAGCATTATACCCGTGCCCTTTTTGAGCGCGGCACCGAACTGGCAGCGAAACAGGGCCTGATTCTGGTTGATACAAAGTATGAATTTGGTAAACATAATGGCCAGATTTATCTTATTGATGAAATACACACACCGGACTCGTCGCGCTACTTCTATAGTGAAGGCTATAGCGAAAGGCAACAGAACGGTGAGCCGCAGAAGCAGCTCTCGAAAGAGTTTGTGCGCCAGTGGCTGATTGAGAATGGTTTCCAGGGAAAAGATGGCCAGGCCATACCCGAGATGACCGACGACGTGGTGCTGAAAATATCAGAGCGCTACATTGAATTGTACGAAGTGTTTACCGGGCAGCCATTCGTGAAAAGCGACTACAGCCAGGCACTTCAGCACATTGCCCAAAGTGTGGAGCAAAACATTTTTAGCCTGAAAGATTAGAATTTTTAATGTATTATTTGGTACATTCGCATATAAATCCATATTGGTAGATCTATGAAGTACACGATTGATAAGAAAGAGAACTATACTATTATCACGATAGATGAGAAAAAGCTGGATACTTCTATAGCTCCGGACCTGAAGTCTGAGTTTGTGAAGCTGAACGCCGAGGGGATTACCAACCTGATTCTGGACCTGAACAACGTAAAATATACTGACTCCTCCGGCCTGAGTTCTATCCTGATTGCAAACAGACTGTGCAACTCATCAAACGGTTTGCTCATCCTGACAAGCCTGCAGGACCACGTGATGAAACTGATCTCCATCTCTAAGCTGGAGTCAGTACTGAATATTCTGCCAACTGTAGAAGAAGCGATTGACCGTGTTTTCCTGCATGAAATTGAGCAGGACCTGACTAACAAAGAAGACTAAGTATACCGCAGGCTGTGGATTTCGAACTCAGGATATTAGGTAGTTCGTCGGCCACACCCTCGGCAAACAGACATCATACCGCACAGGTACTTACCATTGGTAACCAGCTACACCTGATTGACTGCGGAGAAGGTACGCAAATGCAGCTGATGCAATACAAAATAAAGCATCAGCGCATTTGCAATATCTACATTAGCCACCTGCATGGCGACCACTACTTTGGCCTGGCCGGGTTACTCTCCACCATGCACCTGCAGGGCCGGCAAACACCACTTCATCTTTTTGGTCCTCCCGGCCTTTCCGAAATTTTAAGCCTGCAGTTCCGCTATTCAGGTACTAACTTGTGCTACAAGCTTATTTTTCATGAGCTCGACCCAGGCTGCTATACTAAAATTTTTGAAGACAAGCAGCTAACCGTGCATACCATCCCCATGCAGCACCGGGTGCCAACCTGCGGTTTTTTATTCCGCGAAAAACCTAAACCCCGTCCCCTTATCAAAGAAAAGCTGCCGGCTTACCTTACTCCTCCGCAACTGGTGCGGCTTAAGTGGGGCGAGGACATTTACGATGAACAGGGAAATTTACTGCTGTTAAATAAGACTGTAACGCTGGAGCCAAAGTATAGCCGCAGTTACGCCTACTGCTCCGATAGCCGGTTTAAGCCCGATCTGGTGCCTTACCTGCGCCACGTAGACCTGCTTTACCACGAAGCCACCTTTACCCACGACTTAGCTGAACGTGCAGCCCAGACCTTCCATAGCACTGCCCGGCAGGCTGCCGAAATGGCAGCAGCAGCCGAAGTACGCCAACTAGTGCTGGGCCATTTCTCAGTCCGCTACAAAGATCTGACCCCACTCCTCACCGAAGCCCGCACAATCTTTCCGAACACCGACCTGGCTACCGAAGGCAGTATTTTCAGTGTGGTGGAGCAGCGGCCGCAACTATAGTTTGTAATGCGGAACCAGGCACATTTGCCCTGTAGTTACCCCGGCTCTGGTGCAATAGAATTTATAGTTACAAAAGAAAGCCGCCCACAGGCAAACCTGCTAAAACGAACTATGACACCCTTTCACACTTTACCCGCAATACAGTGGCTTGCACATTACTGCAGAAGATATAATTTTGCTTTCTCTAGCATACCCACTCT
>DATBUF010000018.1:0-3961 GCA_036516435.1 Pontibacter sp. | reverse complement strand
AGCGTTTGCCCCACCGACTGCCTGACCATGACGCCCGTGTACGATTTTGCGGAAGTAGACATCAAAAATATGATCTACCACTTCACAGATTTGAGTCCGGAGCAAGCCGAAGAAAAAAAGCAACTTCTGGCAAAGCAGCAGGAAGAAATGGCAGCCGCTAAAGCTGCTGCACTGGCAGCTAGAAAACAGGGGTAATTGTTAAATTGTTGGATGGCTAAATTGTTGATGCTTTGGAAGTAATCCGGAAATCAGGACAGGAAGAGTTTTACATTGGCAGTGACAAGCAAGAGTTCAGGTTGTCTGATTTCTGGCAATGGTCGCAATCGGATATACTGAATAATACCTTACGCGGCGCACTGGCCGAGTTTATAGTTTGTAAAGCATTGGGAGTTGAGTTGAGCGTAAGAGTAGATTGGGATGCATTTGATGTGGCGTATCAGCATGTGAAAATTGAAGTAAAATCTTCAGCCTATATTCAGAGTTGGTTCAAAGGCAAGCACTCCAAAATATCTTTCGATATAGCACCGAAGCGCGTATTCTGCTACGAAACAAATTGCTATTCCGCCGATGTGAAGCGTCAGTCTGATCTGTATGTTTTCTGCTTGCTGGAGCACAAAGAGAAGGATTCTGTCAATCCCCTAAACTTAGAGCAATGGAAGTTTTATGTGCTGCCAACGTCTGTTTTGAACGAAAAAGCTGAACATCAGAAAAGTATAACCTTAAATTCGCTCTTAACTTTGAACCCGGTGGCCTGCAGGTTTTCGGAGCTCAAACCTATAGTTGATGAACTAACAACCCATAACGAATAACTAACAACGAAATCGTGCTTTTCTACATTTTCGCCATACTGGCCATCCTTTCGGGAACGTACATGGTGCTGACGCGCAACCTGCTGTATGCGGGTTTTTCGCTGCTGATAACATTGCTGAGCATAGCCGGCATTTACGTGCTTTTGTTCGCTGATTTTATTGCCGTAACACAACTGATGGTGTACGTGGGCGGGGTGCTGGTGCTTATCCTTTTCGGAATTATGCTCAGCAGCCGGGTGCACGATAAATCGGTGTTGTCGGAGAACGTGAATACGGTTTGGGGCGCGCTGGTGGCCGGGCTTATAGTTGTAGGCCTGAGCTATAGTATCCTGAAAGCCAACATCAGCAGCTTGCCGTGGCTGCAAACTACTGAAATTGATATGCTGGGAAACCAGAAAAGTACGGTACAAATGATTGGCATTAAGCTGATGACGGACTTTGTACTGCCATTTGAAATAGCCTCGTTGCTGCTGCTCATCGCTCTGATGGGAGCCGCTTACATTGCCACGGACAAACAGAAAGTATAAAATGGAGCAGATTCCGCTAGAGCATATTTTACTCCTGAGTGCTGTGCTGTTTAGCCTGGGCATTCTGGCCGTCATCACGAAACGCCATGCGGTAGTGGTGCTGATGGGGGTTGAACTGATCTTTAATGCCGCCAACCTGAACCTGGTTGCCTTCAGCCGCCACGATCCTGCACTGCTGCAGGGGCAGCTGTTTTCGCTGTTCGTGATAGTGGTGGCCGCCGCCGAAGCTGCTGTTGCTCTGGCTATAGTTTTGCGCGTGTATCAGCACTTCAAAACCGCTAATCTGAACGAGATCACAACGGACCAGTGATGGAAGGGATTAGTCTGATTATGATGATTTCTTTCGTTTGACTCTTTTATTATTATCGCTGTTTCGGACACCTGCATTGCTGTTTCGGACATCCTTGTCCGGAACTTAGGCTGATGCGGACTTCCTAGTCCGCGTTATTCGCAACCTGCCGGGGATTAGGAAATCCCCGGCAGGTTGCTTTCGGACTGAGAAGTCCAAAAGAGCAGCGAGAATGTCCGAAAGAGCGAATACAAGTATAAAGTGGCGGGAAACTGACGATTGCACACACGCCAGAGGCAAGCGAGGGTAATTGATACGCATAGCAATTTAACGAAAGTATAAAATTCTCCTTTTTACCCCCGGCTGTTTTTAGGAGGGGCTGGGGGAGGTTCAAACTTTATACTTAACTTTGGCCGCTGAAAACCAAACGATAACCTGTAAACTTGGAGCTCACCGAACTTCTGAAGCCACTGGCTGGTACCCCTCAGACTACTACTGCAATGGTAGTGCTCTTGCTGCCACTGCTGGCTTTTCTGGTGCTGTTTGGTTTTGGTAAGCGCCTGCCCCGCCGTGGCGACTGGCTGGCGATTAGTATCTCAGCAATCACCTTTGCGCTATCTGTTTACCTTTTCACCCAAACCTGGAACACGGCTACTTACCATACACGCACTACCTGGTTCAGCCTGCCATCCGCCATAGTTTCAGATTTTACAGCTGGTATTTTGTTGGATAACCTCACCGTGCTGATGCTGGTGATCGTGACATTCATCTCCACGCTGGTGCAACTGTTTTCGGTGGGGTACATGCGCGGCGACACCGGTTACCATCGTTACTATGCTTTTCTGGGGCTGTTTACGTTCAGTATGCTGGGTATTGTGCTGGTAGATAACCTGTTGCTGCTGTTCATGTTCTGGGAGTTGGTGGGCCTATCATCTTACCTGCTCATCGGGTTCTGGTACCATAAACCTGCGGCGGTTGCAGCTAACAAAAAGGCGTTCCTGGTGAACAGGGTGGGAGATATTGGCCTGCTGCTCGGCTTGTTTGCTTTCTATACTTACTTCCGCACCTTCGATCTGGAGGTGCTGCGGGCACTCATAAGTGCAGGCGACTGGGCAAACAGCAACTTTATTGTAAACTATAGTTTGAACGGGCAAATGTGGCTGCTGGAGCTGAGTCCGCTGCTGCTAACGTTGGCTGGCCTGGGCCTGTTTATGGGCTGTGTGGGTAAATCAGCGCAGTTTCCGTTGCAGATCTGGTTGCCCGATGCCATGCAGGGCCCAACGCCGGTTTCGTCATTGATACACGCGGCTACGATGGTGGCGGCAGGTGTGTACTTAGTGGCCCGCTGCTATGCTTTTTTTACCCCGGATGCCCTCACGGTTATCGCTATAGTTGGCGCCACTACAGCGCTGATTGGAGCGTTGGCAGCACTGAAGCAATACGACATTAAAGCCGTGCTGGCCTTCTCCACTATCTCGCAGCTGGGCTACATGGTGATGGGCATGGGTACGGGTGCCTACGATGCGTCGCTTTTCCACCTGACTACACACGCCTTCTTTAAAGCAGCCTTGTTCCTGAATTCCGGTATCATCATCCATGCCATGCACCACGGACTGCACCACGCACAGCTGGAGCATCTTGACCCGCAGGACATCCGCAATATGGGCGGGCTCCGCAAAGCGATGCCCTTTACCTTCTATAGTTACCTGCTGGCAACAGCTGCCCTGGCTGGTATTCCGCTTACTTCGGGGTTTTTGTCTAAAGATGCTATCCTTTCGGTTAGCTGGGCATGGGCGCAAACATTGAGTGCAAATGGTAACCTGCTCTACTTTATAGTTCCGGTCACAGGCTTTATAGTAGTCGTGCTTACCGCTTATTATATGACGCGCCCGAAGCCGTGACTAAAGCGGTACAAGACTTTTTAGCTGAACGCCGCTGCCGCACGAGCTAAGCGATCATTTACCGCCTCCCAAGCCTCATTGTAAGGCGGCTGCTGTACATAAATCGCACTATATCCCTGCTGATCCAACTGACGTAACATGCTATAGAGTTGACTTGCAAAATGCTCTGGTACTGCAGGGGCTTGATAATACGGCACTACAGACGGCGGCGATGCATCGATCACAACCGCTATGCTATTAGGCGCCGCTAGCTGCTCTATATGCTCTGCCGAAACCAAATATAACGGCGTACGTGGCGCATAATGTGCCTTAAGCGAACCAGATACACGTGGGGTATTCGGCGTACTTTTTTGCCCTAAGTCCTGCTGTAAAACACGAGCAATCTGTTGTGCCGTAATATGACCTGGGCGCAGCACCACAGGCGCTACCCCCTCG
>DATBUF010000017.1:0-3599 GCA_036516435.1 Pontibacter sp. | reverse complement strand
TATACTTTCTCTTCGGCAGTGTAATATTCTTTGCAGGAGTTTGGGTCGAACTTACCTGAATAGTTTGTCTTACCAACCGGTATAACAACCTGCATATTTTTATCGGGAACTGTATAGTTCATCTGCAACTTACCGCTCTCTGTAACTGCATAATAGCTCCTTCCTGAAGCAGGCTGAGCTGGCAAAAAAGAGATGAGTTCGTTGGTAAATTCCAGTTTCCCCAGGTTCACATCCTCGCATGTATCACAGGCAATAAGGCTTACCAACAATAGAATGGCAGGTAACAGTTTAGATAATCTCATGGATCAATTAGTTGGAAGTACAATTCAGGCAAAAAAGCACGAAATATAAGTGTAAGTTTCCTAATCATCATACTCTGAATTCTGATAATTTGAGAGGAAGATTGCCTTCTTCGGGAGACTACCACTTAAAACAAAAACAGCGGCTGCTCCACATGGAACAGCCGCTGTTTTATAATTTATAGTTCGGCTTAAAAACCTTGCTGCTGAACTGTTCTATGCTCCGGTTCGTGGTGTTCCCCGAAGAAACGTTTCTGGTTAAACAGGATCATCAGTACACCAATAAAGATAGCAGAATCGGCTACGTTAAAGATCGGCCACAGCGACATGGCTTTACCGCCCATCAGCGGAACCCAGTGCGGGATAATGCCTTCCCAGATGTCCAGGTAGAACATGTCGATTACCTGCCCATGAAACCACGGCGTAGACGAACCATAAGGAGCGTTATCAAACCAAACACCATAAAACGTACTATCAACCAGGTTTCCTACGGCACCACCTAATATAAGGGCTATACACCAGATCAGGCCTTTTGGCGCTTTGTGGTTTACCAGGTAATACAGATAGTATCCTATACCAAACATAGCCACCAGTCGGAACAGTGTGAGCATGAGTTTACCATACTCAGAGCCTAGCTCTACACCAAAAGCCATTCCCGGGTTCAGGGTATAGTGCAGCTTAAAGAAATCGCCTATCACATGGATTTCACCGGGCATGCCCATTTCCATGTTGTAATGCACGATCAACTTCACGGCCTGGTCTATCAGGATCACAACAAGGCTGAGCAGGTAAAATTTCCAGTATTTCATGTGTGTTAGATAAGCAGCGTTTTAGTTGTTGGTTATTGGTTTTTAGTTGTTAGAAAACTTCTAAGCCTTAAACTCAACAATTTTTAAGCTGCAAGTATACTTAATAAAAACAAACGCACCCATCTGTGTTAGACAAACGGGTGCGTTTATAGTTTAAACGGCTACGGTTTCAGTACGAATCTGCATGTAGATCTGGTACTCGTCCATTTCCAGCAAAGTGCCATCTGCCAGCCCGTCAACTATAGCAAGGCTCAGAGCCTGCGTTTCCGTGCAGATGTACTCTCTGAAATTCTCCACAGCAGCGTTTACTTCCGGAGCCGATGGCTGCATCAGGATATGGATCTTGTCCTGTACTTCCAGGTTAGAATCTTTGCGCAGGTTCTGGATACGGTTCACCAGGTCGCGGGCGATGCCTTCCTGTTTCAGTTCTTCGGTTATAGTTATGTCCAGGGCAACTGTCAGTTTGCCTTCGCTGGCTACCAACCAACCTGGTATGTCTTCCGAAGAGATCTCCACATCATCCGGTGTCAGTACGGCGGTTTCATCATCACCGATCAGCACTTCAAAGCCACCTTCGCGCTCCAGTTGGGCAATGTCTTCCTGGTTCATTTGCTGCACAGCGGCGGCAACCAGTTTCATCTTCGGCCCGAACACCTGACCCAACTTCTTAAAGTTAGGTTTGATCTTTTTCACCAAAATGCCAGAAGTATCATCGATATACTCGATGTGCTTCACGTTCACTTCGCTCATGATCAGGTCTTCTACAGCCTGAATCTGGTGGCGTGTGTGCTCGCTAAGTACTGGTATCAGGATACGCTGCAACGGCTGACGCACTTTGATCATGTGCTTCTTGCGAAGCGAGTGTACCAGCGACGATACCGACTGTGCCAGCGCCATGCGCTCTTCCAGGTCTCTATCTATGGCTGAAGTCGAAACCTCAGGGTAGTAAGCCAGGTGCACTGATTCTACCTTGTTTTTACCGCTCACGCTATTCAGGTCACGGAACAATTGCTCGGTGTAGAATGGTGCGATTGGCGAAGCAAGCTTGGCTATCGTTTCCAGGCAGGTATAAAGTGTCTGGTAAGCGGCTATCTTATCTTCGTTGTACTCGCCTTTCCAGAAACGTTTGCGGTTCAGGCGCACATACCAATTACTCAGATCATCCGTCACGAAATCCTGGATAGCGCGGGCAGCTTTGGTTGGGTCGTAATCTGCAAGATAAGCATCTACATCCTGCACCAGCGTGTTCAGTTTCGAGATAATCCAGCGGTCGCTTTCTGTTCTGCGCTCCAACGGTACATCGGCTTCGGCATACGTGAAGCTATCCAGGTTAGCATACAGCGCGAAGAAAGAATACGTGTTCTGCAGCGTACCGAAGAAACGACGCTGTGTCTCCACCACACCATCTGCGTTGAATTTCAGGTTATCCCAAGGCGGCGCATTCGCGATCATGTACCAACGCACGGCATCTGGGCCATAAGTACCGATCATTTCAAACGGGTCGATGGCATTGCCTAAGCGCTTGCTCATCTTGTTTCCGTTCTTATCCAGCACCAGTCCATTCGCAATTACGTTCTTATACGCAACGCTGTCTTCCAGCATTACAGCCAGCGCGTGCAGCGTAAAGAACCAACCGCGGGTCTGGTCCACACCCTCGGCGATGTAGTCTGCCGGGAAGTTCTGCTCGAATATATCCTTGTTCTCCAGCGGGTAGTGCCACTGTGCATAAGGCATGGCGCCAGAGTCAAACCAAACGTCGATAAGGTCTGGTTCTCTGTACATTGGCTTACCACTTGGGCTCACCAACACGATGTTATCCACGTAAGGGCGGTGCAGGTCATTGATCTCGATGGAGGCGGGCATGAAGCCTTTTTCCACAGCCACATCCATGTGCTCGCTCAGCTCAGCAATAGAGCCAATGCAGATTTCTTCTTCGCCATCTTCAGTTCTCCAGATCGGCAGTGGCGTACCCCAGTAGCGCGAACGCGACAGGTTCCAGTCTACCAGGTTCTCCAGCCAGTTACCAAAACGGCCAGTACCCGTAGATTCAGGTTTCCAGTTAATCGTCTTGTTCAGCTCGATCATTCTTTCCTTCACGGCTGTTGTCTTGATGAACCAGCTATCGAGCGGATAGTAAAGTACCGGCTTGTCAGTTCTCCAGCAGTGCGGATACGTGTGCTCGTATTTCTCTACTTTAAAGGCTTTGTTTTCTTCTTTTAGCTTGATGGCGATAAGTACGTCGGTTGGCTTATAGTCCGGAGCAGACTCATCCTGCCCGTCGTAGTTCTTCACGTACATGCCGGCAAAGTCAGTCACTTCTTTCACAAAGCGGCCCTGCTTGTCTACCAGAGGCATGGGTTTGCCATTCTCATCCATCACCAGCAGCGCCGGTATGTCGTTTTGGGCAGCTACTCTAAAGTCGTCGGCACCGAACGTTGGCGAGATATGCACGATACCAGTACCATCTTCCGTGGTCACGAAATCACCAACT
>DATBUF010000016.1:0-2808 GCA_036516435.1 Pontibacter sp. | reverse complement strand
TTAGACAAAGCTTTGTAAAGTAAATCTAAACTATAGTTAAGTCAACGACCAGCAATTAACAACCAACAATTAGATCCCAGCCTTCCGCTTGTTAAAGTAAGCTTCCACTTCTTCCACCGACTTGGCATTGAAAGTCATTTCCTTGGTTAATCCGCCTTTGCGGCCTACCAGCACACCGTATTTCATGTCGTCGTAGCCGCTGGTATGGTGTGCATCCGGGTTTATGCTCAGCATTACGCCCTTTTCCAACGCATATTGCACGTGGCGCCAGTCCAGGTCCAGGCGCCAGGGGTTGGCGTTTATCTCGATGATGACGTTGTTGGCAGCACAGGCATCTATCACCATCTTATGGTTGATCGGGTATCCTTCGCGGCGCAGCAGCAGCCTGCCGGTCGGGTGGCCAAGCATGGTGGTGTAAGGGTTTTCGATGGCGGTGATCAAACGCTGTGTGGCTTTCTTCTCGTCCATGTTCAGCACGCTGTGGATGCTGGCAACTATAAAATCAAACGTCTTCAGGATGTCTTCTTCATAGTCCAGCGAGCCGTCGGTCAGGATATCCGACTCAATGCCTTTAAAAATTTTGAACGGTGCTAATTTTTGGTTCAGTTCGTCTATCTCTTTCTGTTGGCGCAACACGTCACCTTCGCGCAGGCCACCTGCATAAGAGGCCGTTTTGCTGTGATCGGAAATACCCAGATACTGGTAGCCCATGTCGCGGCAGAAAGTAGCCATTTGCTCCAGGGTATGCGCCCCATCGGAGTAGGTGCTGTGGTTGTGCAGAATGCCTTTCAGGTCAGAGAGTTCGAGCAGTTTGGGCAGCTTATTCTCCATGGCCAGCTGCAGCTCGTTGGTACCTTCGCGCAGTTCCGGCACCACATAAGCCATGCCGGCTGCGTTATACACAGCCTCTTCGGTAGCGTGGTTTTCTTCGCGCAGCACATTCAGCATGCATTTACCGGCCGCAAAAACCTGGGTCAGGTGGGCTTCTGAGGCTGATCGCAGCACTACTTCGTTGGCAAAGCAGGCATCCTCTACCAATCTTATCTCGACTGTCAAACCATTCAAACTATAGTTGCCGCGCCATACACGGGGGCCGGAATTGCGTACACCCTGCTGCAGCACATCAATTTTGCTCAGTTTTTCGCAGGCATCCGCATAGTTATCCGTACCAACTACAAACTGCAGGCTTTCCACAATTTCCATGCGGCGGCGCACATCGCCAGCTACTTCTACTTTGGCATCAGGTAGCGCTTGTTTTATAGTTTGCAGCAGTTCTTCGGCAGCGGATTCGGCTTCGGCATAGAGCAGTTTGCCTCTGTTCTGCTGGGTAAAAAGCAGCGCCTGCCTGATGTTCTCCTGGGTTTTAGCGCCAAAGCCCTTCAGTTTGCTTAGTTTGTCCTGTTCGCAGGCTTCCAGCAATTCTTCCACGGTTTCGGTGCCGAGTTCTCTCCAGATGGTGCGCACTTTTTTAGGACCGATGCCTTTAATGCGTAGCATTTCTACCACACCAGGCGGTGTGGCAGCCAGCATCTGATCGAGCTCCGCAAAAGAGCCGGTCTGGTTTATCTCGATTATTTTGGCAGCTATGCCTTTGCCCACACCTTGTATACTCTCCAGTGTGGCCTGGCTCATGCCTGCCAGCGGTTCTTCTACAAGCTCCAGGGCAGCGGCACCGTTCACGTACGAGCGTACCTTAAACGGATTCTCGTCGTGCAGCTCCATCAGCTCGGCCGCCAGCTTAAACAGTCGTATGATCTTTTTATTTTCCAAAGTGCTATCTCGTCGTATAGTTACAAAGATAGAAAAACCACCCGAACCATACTTTATATTCAGGGGCTTCTATATAAAGGCAGAAATCCCTATCTTTAGCTAACAAAACTGCTCCCTATACCTTATGAAATACGCATCGTTGCTTTGTGTGGTGTGCCTGCTGCTGCTGGCCAGTACCTGTAAAAGATCAAACAAACTGGAGGCCCAACTGCTTGGCAAAACCTGGCTGCACGCTTTTGAGGAAGACCAGGAAGACATTACCACGTACCGCCCCAACACCTACGATTTTGCTCCTTCGCGCGGCCGCACCGGCTTTGCGCTGGAACATGGCGGCATTCTTAAAAACTACACTATTGCCCCTGCCGACGGCCTGGAGGAGCAGCCCGGCACCTGGCAATTTCTGGAAAACGACAAGATCCTGATCACAATAAAACCGGAAGGACAACCGCAACAGCAATACCTGATCGAAATTGTATCGCTGAAAGATGACGTGCTGAAAGTAAAACGTGAAGCAGTAACCGAAGATCCGCTTAAATAACATGTTCAGCTACCGAAAACTAAACCCTAAAGTACGTGCGGCCATTCTGTTCGCGCTGCTGGGCATACTGGCCATACTTATAGTTACCGAACCCAAAGGTGAGATTTTCAACTTTCTGCGCGGCTTCCTGAATGGCATGCTGATCGTGATGTTCTTCGGCGAAGTGGCACTATACTTTATGAACCAGAAAAAGTAAAGTTTTATACCTGGAACTATAATCTACAACCCTAGCTATATAACAAACTATGTTCCGCTACGAGAACCTTTCCCACAGCAAGCGCATGCTTATCTTTGCTGCGCTTTTCCTTTTGTCTACTGTCCTTAATGTTTTCGATCTGGCACCTGACCTGTTTAAAGGTGTTGCCTTTGGGCTGGTGCTGGCTTTATCACTACAGGAGGCAGTAATTTATCTGAATAAAAGACAGCAATAAGTGCTGTTGCCTAATATCAATCAAAACACTTTTATACTTACAACATTCAAATGCATTACTGGTTAGTAA
>DATBUF010000015.1:0-3457 GCA_036516435.1 Pontibacter sp. | reverse complement strand
CACGGTACCCCTCTGAGTTATAGAAGTCAAGCAGCAGTTGCTTGTCATTCTCATACTCCTGGCGCTGGAACTTAGACGACGACAGAATGTTCAGGATGCTTTTCTCCTTTGTCTTCTTCATCTGCTTCTCCAGTTTCCTGTCAGAGAAAGCCTCGTTTCCAACTATATCTATCTTACCGATCTTAACTTTATCGCCTTTGTCTATTTTAATATCCAGCACCACGCTGTTTGGCAGCAACGAATCTGGGCGCTGCGTAATATTTACTTTCGCATTCAGGTAACTCTTCTCAGCAAAGTATTTCTTAATAATGGCACGGGTGCTGTTCAAGGTAGCGTCGTTCACTGTCCTGCCACGCTGCAGGCTCACTTTTTCGCGCAGGTTCTCCTGCTGCGACTTACCAATACCCGAGAATGTAAAGCGGGAAAGGCGTGGCCGCTCTCTTAGGTGAAAATCAAGATAGATCTGGTCGCCTTCTATGCGGGATATACTTACATCTACATCACCGATAATGCCCTGCGCCCATAGTTTCTGGATCGCCTGGCTGATGTCTTCGCCTGGCACCGTGATGTTATCACCAACCTTCAGGCCGGTAACAGCTATAAGCGCATTGGGGTCCAGGAAATTGGCCCCACTTACTGTAATGCCACCGATCTTATATTGCTTCGGCTGCGTATAGTCAACAGGGTTGTTCTGTGCAGGGCTATTTAGAACTTGAGAAGAGGCTGTACCTGCCAGCAACAGGAAAAACAGCACCCAGATGCATCTTGTCATTAATATTTTACTTGATTAGTTGTTCACTCGTCTTTCCGAAGCGCCTTTCGCGACGTTGGTATGATACTATTGCCTCGTATAGGTGCTCTTTCCGGAAATCCGGCCAAAGCAGTTCTGTTATGTATAGTTCAGTGTAAGCTAATTGCCAGAGCAGAAAATTACTGATGCGCATTTCACCGCTTGTACGGATAAGCAGTTCCGGATCGGGCATACCGGCAGTGGCAAGGTTCTCTGCTATGATGCTCTCGTTCACCTGATCAGGTGACAGTTCGCCGTCTTCTACTTTAGTTGCCAGCTTCCGCATTGCCTGTGCCAGATCCCAGCGCCCGCTATAGCTTAGCGCCAGTACCAGTGTCATGCGGGTATTATCTTTTGTAATATCAATGGCCTCCAGCAACTCGCGCTGGCAGCTTGCCGGCAGGCTTGCTGTATCGCCTATAGTTTGCAGGCGGATGTTATTTTTATTCAAAGAGGCGGTCTCTTTCCTTATAGTTGTAACGAGCAGCTGCATCAATGCCGATACTTCGCTTGCCGGTCTCGACCAGTTCTCAGTTGAAAAAGCATACAGCGTCAGGTATTGCACGCCAAGCTCTGCTGCTGCCTCTACTGTCTCACGTACAGCTGTAACAGCACTCTTATGCCCAAAGATGCGAATCCCACCTCTCTGTTTAGCCCAGCGCCCGTTTCCGTCCATTATAACGGCAATGTGCCTGGGTAAATTGTTTATATCAACTTTCTCCCTAAGATCCATTTAACCACAATTTCCTTGCAAGTTACAAAAAGCAAGATAATTTAATTAAATTTTAAATGGCTAATCCAATATACCCGGTTGGCGCTTGTAGGGAGCGGGGCATTTCATGGTGTAGATAGTGTAAGAAAGGGTAACCCCATTGAAGTAATACCAGTCCTTGTCGTAAGGGTTGGCCACGTGTTTTCCTTCAGGCTCACTCAGGAAGTCGATGTTATCGTTGAACAGCAACCGGGCTCCGAACTCCAGCCCCAGATTCCAGTGCCTGCTCAGGGCATACTTTACCCCCACGCCAAATGGCACGCTGATAGTCAGGTCTGTATCAAACGCTTTGTTAAGCGAGCTTAGGGCAGGGTTGTCGCTGGTGAGTTTTTTATTGTAGATAAGGCCCGCCACGCCTGCAAAAAAGTACGGCGATATCCTGACTTTCTGTGACAGGTCATAGTAATCCAGGAAGTTGTATTCCATTACTGCTGACACTTCTGCCAGGCTCAGGCGGAGTTCAGCCTGTCTATAGTTGGGCAATGGCAGGTTTTGCACGCCATCCCCTATTGTGTTATCGTCTATAATGCGATGGCTCAGCATAACGCCGCCCCTGGCCGTGAACGTGTGGTTCAGGTCGTGGCGGTAAAAGAGTGTAAGAGCTGGCTGATTATTCAGGAAACGATAGTTGGGTGCAAGTTCCCCTTTATAGTTGGCACCACCAATTCCTATACCTATTTCGCTGGTAGTAAAGGACTGGGCCTGAGCTGATGTGGTAAAAAAAGCACTCCCTATTTGCAGCATTACACAAATAAGGAGTGCCTGTTTGATTCTATGTAAGGTCATGTAGTTCTAAACAGCGTTTAGGTAACAACGAACATTACGATGTTCTATTATCTAAACTTCGGACTTCTGATTCTAGGTGTTAAAATATAATTAACGTTTACGCTGGTAACAATATACCAGTCTTTATCGGTCTTATGGCCGCGGAATGGGTCGTTGGATGTACCAAATCCTTCCAGGCGCTTGTAAGGAACACCGGGGGTAGGATCTGGCCTTACTTCACTGGCGAAGTCAGCGCCACTACCCTCGTAGCTCCTGTCAGAGAAAATAGCTGATGCGTTCCGGTTAGGGCTGGCATTACTGTTGCCCAACAGGTCTGCTTTACTCGCAAACGAGCTACTGGCATCATCCAGGTAATCCGTAAATGTTTTTCTCCAGCCTACCTCAAAGCTCAGGTCCCAGTAGCGGTCAAGCTTGTAGCGCATACCCAAGCCAAACGGTATGGCAATTTGCACGCGCTTGTATGGGTCAGGGTATCCTCCACCATCTACATGCTGCCCCTCGGTACCCAGTGGCTGTAACTCGTACCAGCCTGTTGGTATATCATCCGCAGGGTTCAGGCCCGGGATCGAACCATTCTTGTAATACGCTTTCGGGTTATGATGAAAAACAGCTATCCCTACAAAGCCATACGGAACAAAGTCCGGGCGGCGGCGGTAGGTCTGGCGGTTCTCAAAGAGATCCACAATACCGACTACGCTAAGCTCTTTTATATCGTTTCTGAAAGAGAGGTTACGCTTGTAACGCCCCTGGTTTTCCAGTTCACTTTGGGCTGCACTTAGTTTGTCATCGCCTACAATACGGCCCCAATGGAAGCTGCCCCGCACCGAAACACGCGGAAAATAGCGATACGTATAACTTATGCCAATGTTTGGCCTGGTAGACTTAAACCGGAAACTGGAGAAATCTGGCTCGGGCACAATGTCACCGAAGTAGTTCATAGCTCCGAGCTGCACCCCTACAGACGCGTACCGCTTTCTCATTGTAAAACGCTGCGCATCTGCGTGAATAGCCACCAAAGTTATGGCAAAAGTAAGCAGCAGAACGAGGGTACATTTTTTTCTCATATTAAAATAGCTATGTAAGTGGCCAAGGCCGGAGCTCTTCCAAAC
>DATBUF010000014.1:0-3763 GCA_036516435.1 Pontibacter sp. | reverse complement strand
CTACACTCCTCTTCTAAGACTCCTTAAAACGGCGACTCAAAATGCTGAAGCAGCGGCAGGATCTCATCTTTGGAAGAAACAAGAGGATTTTCTATTCCCCAATCTATACCAAGTGCAGGATCGTTCCAGAGCAGGCCGCCTTCTGCAGATGGCTGGTAAAAATCGGTGCATTTGTACAGGAAAGTGGTGTTATCCTCTAACGCTACAAAGCCGTGGGCAAATCCTTCGGGTATGTAAAATACATTCTGCTTTTCAGCATCCAGTACGCAGGTAACATGCTTTCCGTAGGTAGGGGAGTTTTTGCGCAGGTCCACCGCCACATCCAGCGCGCGGCCTGCAGACACACGAACGAGTTTGCCTTGTGCATGAGGAGGCTTTTGAAAGTGTAGTCCGCGCAGCACGCCCTTTTTAGAAACAGACTGGTTGTCCTGCACAAAGTTGGGCTGTATGCCCAGCGGCTCAAACCACTTCATGCTGCATGTTTCCAGAAAATAACCCCTGTCGTCGCGGAATACCCGTGGCTGAAACTCAACTAAACCTTCTATCTCGAATGTTTTAAAATCCATCTCTACGTTATACTTTTCTGTGGTTTGTAACTTCCTGTATGGCGTGCAGGTAGCGGTTTATCACAAAGTTTACATCAAATTTAGTTTCAGCAATGTGGCGGCTGGCTTCGCCCATTTGCTGTAGTTGTGCTGGGGGTAGCTGCAGAAGTTGTTCCATTTTAGCTGCCAGATCAGGAGCATGGCGCACCCGGCAGAGCAGGCCGTTAACCCCATGTGCTACCACCTCGCGGCAGCCCGGCACGTTAGTCGCTATCAGGGGTTTTGCCATTGCGGCAGCCTCCAGCAGGGTGCGCGGCGTACCTTCGCGGTACGAGGGTAGCACCACGCAGTCGGCCTGGGCAATGATGTTTGCAACAGCATCGGTGGTACCGAGGTACTCTACTGCACCGGCAGCAAGCCAGGCATCCAGCACTGTTTGTTTTATCCCGAAACGGCTAAGTTCATCTACCTGCCCCAGCAACTGGCATTTTATAGTTGGATATTTTTGCTTTAGCAGAAGGCAGGCCTCCATGTACTCGGCTACACCTTTCTCATAGAGCACCCGCGCAATCATCAGGAAAGTGAAAGGTGCTGCCGGGTCTGGCTTAGGCGTAGGCTTAAATTCCTGCAGGTCTATGCCCGAGCCGGGCAATACCTCTGTTACAGGCGCACGTACCAGGTTGTGCTTCAGGAAAAGCCTGCGGTCGTCCTGGTTCTGAAAAAACACCTTGGCCGGGTACTGAAATGCCTGTTTGTAAAGCCTGAGGGCTATGGTGGCAATGTAATCCTTTTTGATAAAAACCGTGCCCAGCCCCGATACATTATTGATGGCCGGGATGCGTGCCAGCTGTGCGGCAAGCGCTCCGTAAATGTTCGGTTTTATAGTGTAGTGCAGCACCACATCCGGTTTTACGCGGGTGTAGGTGCGGTACAATCGCCAGATCAGCCATAAATCCTTGAAAGGATTGGTGCCCTTTTCCATGGTTACGGGCACAAACGTGCAGCCGGCATCCAGCAGGCGTTGCGAGTAGTTGTCGCGGGGCGCAATTGCTACTACTTCATGGCCTTCGGCAAGCATCGCCTTTATCAGGCTGAGCCGGAAGTTGAAGATGTTCCAGGAAGTATTAATAACAATAGCTATGCGCATAAATGCTGTGTAGGCGCAGTAGATGGCTGTATATAGCCTTTTGCGCATTTTACCGTGCCAAGTTACCTAAAATAGCACTATCATCTGAAAATTTACCCTAAATTGCACGCATTCTTCCACATACTTTACTTATAACAAAATACATAATGCCTATTACAGCCTTTTTACACACACATGTGCTGGTAGTAGTTTTGTTCCTGCTGCTGTTTACCTATAAAGTGATATTGTTGCTGCTTAACAAGCGCGATACACTCACCAAAGTGCGCAACAAGACCAAGGTGCTGGAAATAATCTTCGGTACGCTGATTCTGGTAACAGGCGGCTGGATGCTGTTTAACTATAATGGCGTTCCGGGATGGCTGATCACGAAGGTAGTGCTGGTACTGGTGGCAATTCCGCTGGGTATAGTGGGCTTAAAGCGCGAAAACAAGGGGCTGGCTATAGCTGCACTCCTGATCTTTGTATATGTATATGGTGTGGCTGAAACCGACAGCCTGACCATGAAGCAGGAAGAAGCCGGGAATGCTGCTGTGATTGACACGCCTGAAACAGATGCGGCAGAAACAGGCGATTCTACACTGAGCACATCTGAGAGCACACACCATGAAATTGTGGCCTCGTTAAATGAAACAGCCTTAACCAATGCTCAGAAAATTTACGTACAACAGTGCGTTGTTTGCCACGGCGAAGACGGTACAAAGGGCATGAGCGGCGCTGCCAACCTTGCTGCAAGCAAGCTGAGCCTGAACGACCGAAAACAGGTAATTACCAACGGCCGTGGCATGATGCCAGGTTTTAAGAGACAACTGAGTGAACAGGAGATCGACGAACTGGCAGCTTATACCTTGACGCTTAAAAAATAATTAATGGGTAAAAAGAAATTCTACGACACCGCCAAGCCACAGGAAACTGCTGTGCTGGTGGCTGTGCCAGGCTACCGCCAAACTGATGAGCAGACCAACGAATACCTCGATGAGCTTGCCTTTTTAACAGAAACAGCCGGAGCCCAAACTATAAAGCGCTTTGTTCAGAAACTGGAGAAACCGGATCGTGCTACCTTTGTGGGAAGCGGCAAGCTGGAGGAGATAAAAGCCTTTGTAAAAGAACACAACGTGGACATGGTGATCTTCGACGATGACCTGAGCCCCTCGCAAGTGCGAAACATCGAAAACGAGCTGCAGCTAAAGATTGTAGACAGGAGCCTGCTGATTCTGGACATTTTTGCCCTCCGTGCTAAAACAGCTCAGGCCCACGCCCAGGTAGAGATGGCCCAGTACCAGTACCTGCTGCCACGCCTCACCAACCTCTGGACGCACTTATCCAAGCAAAAAGGTGGTATTGGTATGAAAGGTCCCGGCGAAACTGAGATTGAGACCGACCGCCGTATTGTGCGTGATAAAATCTCCTTGCTGCGCGATCGCCTCAAGAAATTTGAAAAACAAAATTTTGAGCAGCGGAAAGCCCGTTCCGGCATGGTGCGCGTGGCACTGGTAGGGTATACCAACGTTGGTAAATCCACGATCATGAACCTGCTCTCCAAGTCGGATGTGTTTGCCGAGAATAAGCTGTTTGCTACTGTAGATGCTACCGTACGCAAAGTAGTGCTCGATAACATTCCGTTCCTGCTTTCTGATACAGTAGGGTTCATCCGTAAACTACCAACCAAGCTCATAGAGGCTTTTAAATCTACGCTGGATGAAATTCGGGAAGCCGACCTGCTGGTGCATGTGGTAGATGTGTCGCACCCCTCGTTTGAGGAGCACATCGAGGTTGTGAACGATACCCTGAAAGACATTAATGCTGCCGATAAGCCGGTTTTGCTGGTCTTTAACAAAGTAGATCTATACCTGCAAAAGCGTGAGCAGGAAATGCAGGAGGAAGGGCATGAAGTACTGCCCTCCATTGATGACCTGAAAGCTACGTACATGGCCAAAGTGCATGCACCTGCGCTGTTTATATCTGCCACTAACAAGGTGAACATAGATGAGATGCGCGAAGAGCTGCAACGCCGCGTAGCCGAAATCCACTTCCAGCGCTACCCGAACAATGTATAAACCTGTTATCAGATAAA
>DATBUF010000013.1:0-5557 GCA_036516435.1 Pontibacter sp. | reverse complement strand
GTGAAAATGGGATTGCAATGGGACCTAACCAGAATAGGAATATTCCGGCTACTCTCAAGTATTTACACTGCTTCGCACGTGTATGCCCAAAGTACAGCTGCAACTCGGTTATGGCTAAATAATCGGGGCTTCTTATTAACCTCTAATGTTAGCACCTGTAAGTCAGAGCAGCATTCTGCTTCAGGAGCGAAAGAAATATTTTATTCAGATGTGTTTGGAAAGCCAGACGTGTAAAAGGATTGCCTGCGGCAAAAATATCGCAGAGCCACTATACTGGTAAAGCCTGACTGCTGAGACTGGCAAACTGCTGGTCACAAAAGTCAGGCTTTATTCAAAAGGCGGGTACAAGTAAAGTTAATGCTGGTGCTCTCTCAGAATTTGCAGAGCAGTAGCTAACTCAGCTATCCTTATCCTTTACATAATAAGGAAAGTTAGCAGTCGCCATGCTGCCATCGCCGTCATAGAGGTATACGTACAGGCGATAAGCACCCGGTTTGTTGGGCATCAGGGTCACTTTCTGCCCTTCAATCTGCTGCAGTACACCAGGCACCGGCGAGGGTGTTTTTTCATTGCCAGTGTTCCCATCCTGAGATTCTATTTCGGGCAGTACTTCCCAGCGCAACCGGAGCGGCTTGCCTTCCGGATCAAAGGCAAAGACCTGGGCCTTTGCCGGCTCACCCAGCGGCAGATATACATTATCAATAGCATGCTGATCATTTAAGGTCAGATAAGCTATGTAGGGCGCCTGATTTTTCGTTAATTTCTTACCAGACCAAAGTTCCTGCATTTCATATACCAGCTGCGTTTCTTCTCCGTCCTTAGAGATCAGGCTGAACCAGGTAGGCGTGGTTTCCTGCTTGCTGCCCCACATAAAAACATAGCTACCCAGGCAATTTCCGGTGTCTGCCAGCACAGTACGCTCGTAGCGCTCTCGGCTGTAAGCAGCCTTCTCTGAGCTTGTCTGCTCAATCGGGGCCATCCAATGAGTATAAAAAGCCTCCCAGTAGCCGCGGGCTCCAAATTCTGAGATAATGTAAGGCCCCTTCCAGGCACTGCGGGCAATTTCTTCAGGCAGATTATGTAGGGCCCCGAAAGAGTTAATAGATAAAATATCGAGCGCGGGGCAGCGTTTGGCTATCTGCTTAATATCCTTCAGTGGCACGTTCATCACGGTAGTGGTGGTCGGGTGGTTAGGATCAATCTCGTGGATCATCTCGGCAATTTCATTCACGGCGTCCCACACCTTTATGTTTGCGCTTTCGGCGTACACCTCGTTGCCAATACCCCACATCAGTAACGCCGGATGGTCTTTATACTTTAATACGATTTCCCTTAACTCCTCTTTCTGCTGCGCCACCAGCTTTTTATCGTAGTAGTTAAACCCTTCCCGCTCGCGATTCATCCAGAGGCCCAGTGTTACGGTAAGCCCCAGGGCATGCGCTTCATCCAGAATCTGCTCCGCATCATCGGTGTGCCACACCCGTATTGAGTTGCCGCCATAGGCTTTTACCCGGTCAAAATATTCGTATCCGGCAGCACCCTTTATAAAGTAAGGTTTACCATGGCGGTACAGCTTATAGTTTCCCGGGCTGCCCACTATCTCCACAGTACGTCCTTTTGCCTCAAAAACCTTTTCAGACTTACCACCGGTAAGGCAGCTACTTACAAGCCAAACAGTTAAGATTATAACAACTATAGATAACGGGCGAGAGTATTGCATGTGCGTAATATAGGTTAAGGGCGGAGTTTGTTAAAAAATACGGTTTAACAGCAAACATACAGGCCCGAATACGAGTATAGAGCGCGTAGGTTTAACCTAAAATTCCGATACTAGTCCAAAACACAACCGGGCTTACCTGTCCGCACATTTCACCCGTATACTTACTTATGCCAACTAATACGCTTTATCATACACCTCCTGCTGAATTAAAGCAGCCTAAACCCAAAGATATCAGAGATGTCCGGTTTATGATCTTGCTGGGGCTCTTCTGTATGGCCTCGTTTCTGTACTGGTTTATAGATGAAGACCATATCGGCTATGCCCCCCTGTACTGGCTACTAACTACAGCACTAGGCTTTAAACTACTACGTACCCTGCACGAATGGTATCACTACTTTTCTATAAGCGTACCAAAGCGGCCTGAGTTGAAAACTCCTTTTACCGTAGATGTTTTTACCACCTCCTGCCCCGGCGAGCCGCACAGCATGATTATTCAGACCTTGGAGGCTATTCAGAACATCCGCTATCCGCACACAACGTACCTATGCGACGAAGGCGACGACCCCGTGCTGAAAGCGGCCTGTGAGCGCCTTGGTGTTAGACATGTTACCCGAACTATAAAGGTAGATGCCAAGGCCGGAAACGTAAACAATGCCCTGCAGTATGCTACCGGCGATATCTGCCTGATCCTGGATCCGGACCATGTACCCGTTCCTGAATTTTTAGATGAAGTACTGCCCTTTTTTGAAGATCCGGAAATAGGCTTTGTGCAGGTGGTGCAGGCATACAGCAACCGCAAAGAGAGCCTGGTAGCTTACGGCGCGGCCGAACAAACCTATAGTTTTTACGGCCCGATGATGATGGGCATGAACAGCTACGGAACGGTACAGGCCATCGGGGCAAACTGCACCTTCCGCCGTGAAGCCCTGGACAGCATTGGCGGCCATGCAGCGGGCTTGGCTGAAGACATGCACACTGCCATGCAACTGCATGCCAAAGGCTGGAAATCGGTGTATGTGCCCAAAATACTTACACGAGGTCTGGTTCCGGCTACTATGTCGGCATACTATAAGCAGCAGATAAAATGGGCAAGGGGTACTTTCGAGCTACTTTTCTCGGTATATCCCAAGCTATTCAGCCACTTTACATGGCGCCAGAAACTACACTACCTGACCCTGCCGCTCTACTACCTGTTTGGTGTATTTAACCTGGTGGACTTTGCCATACCTGTACTGGCGCTGATCCTGGTGGAATTTCCGTGGTACCTGCCCCTGGGCGAATTCTTACTCATGTTTGCTCCTTTCTTTTGTATCTCCATTTGCATCCGGCATTTTACGCAACGCTGGTTTCATGAAAAAAATGAAAACGGATTTCACATGTTCGGAGGTATTCTGCGCACCGGTACCTGGTGGATCTTCTCCCTCGGGCTGGTTTATTCCATTCTGCGCATCAAAGTACCTTACATCCCGACGCCTAAAGACGATAAGCCCCGCAACAACTACCTGCTGAACCTGCCCAACCTGGCAGTCTGCCTCATTAGCCTGGGTGCCATCTACTACACGCAGGTAGAATACGGACATTTATACGATAACCCCTATGTGCAGATGATGGCCCTTTTCGCGCTGGTAAACGTAACCATACTGGGCAGCATTGTGATGATCGGGCAGGAGAAATGGATGTTCTGGATCAAGACAAATATAGTACACGCACGCCTGCTGCAGCCCGTTATCATGCCGCTCCGCCTGATGATCTGGCGCACCCGCCATGGCTTTTACAGCGGCATCCGGTACATGGCACTGGCTATTACCATGCTGGCAACTATACTCAGTATCAGTTTCCTGTTGTTAAAGTATAATACCTCCACATTACCGGAAGCGAAGGCCAAGGCGAAATCAACACAGCAAACTTCTAAACTACAGCCGCTGTCCGGCAGGTTAACCAACACACCATAGATTCCTGAATAGCAGGAGTTTCACTGATACCTTAGTCAGAGTTTCCCAAGTACTTCGCGGGTAAGGTAAGGCTCGTTTTTGCGTAGTTGGGCGGGCTGGCCGGAGGTATACTGGCGTATTAAGGAAGTGTACAGATTTATGTGCCATACTGTAGGAAAATAACCGGTGCTACCTGCCTCCTGCACCAGCCCTACCACAATAACCTCATCCCGGTTTCGCCACCAGGCATCCTCGAACAGGCAGGGGGTGCCACAGAACATAAGCCGTACCTTCTCCCCTTTATCAGGGTAAGCGATGGCTACTTCGCTGTCCGGGGAATCTGCGGCTACCTGTGGGTTGCGCTTACGGTCAAATGTTCTTTCATACGTATAGATGTCCAGCAGACCAGTTTTATCGGGCGAGGGTTTAAAGAGCCTGGGGTAGTCGCTGTAAAGTTCCTGCCAGTTTTGCTGAAGCGGTAATGTGAGCAGGCTGGCTTCCCACACCTCGCGCAGCTTAAAAAGCGTATCCTGCTCCGCTTTAAGGCCATAGTACCGGAACCATTTTTTCAGTTCCTGACGCGTGTCGGAAATCAGTTGCTGCTGTGCCTGTGCCTCTTTGGTAAGCGAAGTGGTAGTTCCGGTTTCCGTCTCGTGCTCGTCCGGTGTACAACCCGCCAGCAAAGCCATAGTTGTAAAAAATAAGTATACTGAAAGGCGTAAAATTAACTTCATAACAGATCGGGTTACTTGTTGCTAGTACGCATGAGCGGCTGGTATAGGTAATTATCCTGTCCTCTAAACCGGTTTTAAACTATAAACCCATTCCTGCCTAACCGGGGAATGGGTTTATAGTTTACAACGCAACTGCCTTTGTAACGCGGATAATGGTTATTTCTTACTTGCCCGGGCGTCCAGCAGCTGCACGGCTTTTACCAGTTTTACAAACTCGCCACGGTTACCATCTTCGTCTGTGCCGCGTGCCTGCTGCGCCAGGTCCAGCACCTGGCTATAGTTGGCTGTACCTTTAAACTTAGAATTGCGGAGCAACATGCCGTAAGCCGCTACTGCTGCCGAAAACTTATAGTTGTCGGAGAGCTTTTCAGGAGCTATAGTTTGGGTGGTAACTATAGTTTGCAGTAGTTTGCTCTGGTCGCCGGCTGGTTCTTTGTAGCGCAGTTTCAGAGTCAGCAGTTCGTTGGCAGCCGCCGCTTTGTTGCTCAGTTTCACATCCTGGTATTTCAGATCATCTATAGTTTGCAGTTCGGTTTTGGCCTTTTTGGCTGATGCCGGTACAATCTCGTAAAGGGCCGTTACACTATGGCCGCTGCCCATGTCGCCGGCATCTTTCTGGTCGTTGTTGAAATCTTCGTTTTTCAGGGCCCGGTTCTCGTAGCCGATCAGGCGGTAGGCTTTCACGTGGGCCGGGTTAAACTCAAGTTGCAGCTTCACGTCTTTGGCAATGGTGAACAGGGTGCCTCCAAACTCATTCACAAACAACTTTTTAGCCTCCAGCATATTGTCTATATAAGCATAGTTGCCGTTTCCTTTGTTGGCCAGTTGTTCCATGCGCGAATCTTTCAGGTTGCCGGTTCCAAAACCAAGTACCGTTAAGAATACGCCGGTTTCGCGTTTCTTCTCGATCAGCCTTTCCAGTTCGCCCGAGCTTGATACGCCCACGTTAAAATCACCGTCTGTAGCCAGTATTACGCGGTTGTTGCCACCTTTTATGAAGTTCTTCTCAGCTTCTTTGTAAGCTTGGTTTATTCCTGCTGCACCAGCGGTAGCTCCGCCAGCTTCCAGCGCCTCAATAGCAGCCAGCATTTCAGCTTTTTTATTTGTTGATGGCAGTACCAGTCCGGCCGCTCCGGCATACACAACTATAGCCACCTTATCCTGCGGCCGCA
>DATBUF010000012.1:0-12650 GCA_036516435.1 Pontibacter sp. | reverse complement strand
TAGGTAAATTAAATGCTCTTCCGGATTTGCAATCCGGAAGTATACTACCTGCGGATTTATAATCCGCGATTTTAGACAGAAGCTATAGCCAAAACGCGGATTGCAAATCCGCAACTAAGAAAGTTTCGGATTACAAATCCGAAACAGCAGAAAGAAGTTTAAAAATACGTGAAGGAGCAGGCCCAATACTTATCAGAATCCATCGATGCAATACTCAGCGGGGCAGGTTCGCTGCTGCCTGAGTTTCTGCTGGCCGGGTTCTTCCTGCTGCTGGTAACAATCGATCTGTTTAAATCCCGGACTATAAAACAGCTGCTGCCGTGGCTGGCGCTTACCGGGCTTTTTGCTACGCTTATACTTCAGATATTAGGTGGTTACACTTCTGATGGTGTACAGTTCCTGAACCTGCTGCGCTCCGATGCGCTGGCGCGTTTCAGCGGCATCCTGTTCAGTGCGGCGGGTATTTTTACCATTCTGTTATCGCTGCAAAGCAAAGTGCTGGAGCAACTTAGGCAGGGTAAGGGCGAATATTATGCGCTGATCCTGATGCTGGTGCTGGGCCTGAACCTGATGGCCAAGTCCATTAACCTGCTCATGGTGTTCCTGGCCATAGAGCTTGTCTCCATCGCTTCTTACATCCTGACCCTAACTTTAAAACAGGAAAGACGCGCTGTAGAAGCCGGTCTGAAATATATTCTGTACGGCACCTTATCAGCAGGCGTGATGCTGTATGGCATGTCGTTCTTCTATGGCTTTACCGGCTCGCTCAACTATACCGAAGGCACTTTCTGGCAGGCACTGCTGCAGGCCGATGTGTTGCTGGTAACTATAGCCGCTATACTTTTATTTGCAGGCTTTTTCTTTAAAATATCGGCTGCGCCTTTTCACTTCTGGGTGCCGGACGTGTACCAGGGTGCCCCCATGCCCATAGTTGCGCTCTTCTCTACAGGGCCTAAAATGGCAGGCGTAATTGTTATCCTCCGGTTTGTGGCCGCCTTCTCCGATCCTGCGGTGGCCTCTTACTTCGATGATGTGCTGTTGTTCCTGGGCATTGGGGCATTGGCTACCCTGGCTGTTGGGAACTTTACGGCCCTGTGGCAACGCACGCCGCGCCGTCTGATGGCTTATTCCTCGGTATCGCATGCCGGTTTTTTGCTGATGGCGCTGCTCGCTTTTGGGACCAACTATACGCCAAGTGTGCTGTTTTACCTGGTTGTGCTGCTGTTCATGAATTATGGCATTTTCCTGTTTCTGCAGATAACGGAAGAGAACTTTGGCACACATAAACTGGAGCATTTTACCGGTTTAGGCTACAAAGTACCTTATCTGGGTGTGATGGCAGTTCTTTACCTGCTCTCGCTTACGGGGCTTCCGCCGCTGGGTGGGTTTGTGGGCAAGCTGTTAATTTTCAGCAACGTATGGGAGGCTTATAGTGCCTCCGGCCAAACTATGTTGCTGGCGCTTTTAGTGGCGGGCATACTGCTTACTGGGGTTGCCTTATTTTACTATATCAGGATTCCATACTACCTTTTCCTTAAAAGGAATTTAACTGAAGAAAAATTAGTTATTTCACTGTCAGATAAGCTGCTGCTGGCGCTTTTTGCGGTGCCACTGCTGGTCCTGTTCTTTAAACCTGACCTGCTGCTGCACTGGATTGAGAGGCTACTGGCACAAACTCTTTAACAGCAAACATGAGCGATTCAATTAAGCACGAATGCGGTATTGCCCTGATCAGGCTCCGAAAACCAATCGAGTATTACGTTGAGAAGTATGGAACGCCCATGTACGGCGTGAATAAACTGTTCCTGCTCATGCAGAAGCAGCACAACCGCGGCCAGGACGGAGCCGGTGTAGCCAGTATTAAGATCGATGCTGGTCCGGGTATGGAGTATATCAGCCGTTTTCGTTCGGTAAAGACCCGTGCCATCGACAGCATTTTCGGCAAGATCGGCAAAGAGTATAAAAAACTGAAGGAGAACTATCCTGACAAGGCAGAAGATACTGGCTGGGTTTGGGAAAACATGCCTTTCTTAGGTGATGTATACCTGGGCCACCTGCGCTACGGTACGCACGGCATCAACAATGTAGACAGCTGCCACCCGATGGTGCGCGAAAACAACTGGCGCAGCCGCAGCCTGGCCGTAGCCGGTAACTTTAACATGACCAACGTAGACGAGCAGTTTCAGAAACTGATCGAACTGGGCCAGCACCCGAAACACAAATCTGATACGATTACTGTACTTGAGAAGATAGGCCACTTTCTGGATGAAGAAAACCAGGCGCTGTTCGAGTCTTACAAGCACGAGTATACCAATAAAGAGATCACCACACTGATTGAAGAAAACCTTGACCTGGAGCGAGTACTGAAGCGCGCCTGCAAGGACTTTGACGGTGGCTATGCCATGGCTGGCCTGACAGGTTACGGTGCCTCATTTGTAGTGCGCGACCCGAACGGCATTCGCCCGGCTTACTATTACATGGATGATGAAGTGGTGGTAATCGCTTCGGAGAAACCGGCCATTAAAACGGCCTTTGATGTTGACTATAGTGCTATCAAAGAAATTACGCCGGGCCACGCGCTGATAGTGGATAAGGAAGGCAATCCATCTATAAAAGAGATTCTGGAGCCACGCGAGAAACTATCGTGCAGCTTTGAGCGCATCTACTTTTCGCGCGGCAACGACCCCGAGATTTATGGGGAGCGCAAGAACATGGGCAAACTGCTGTGCCGCCAGATTCTGGAAGCCGTGAACTACGACCTGAAAAACACGGTATTCTCTTACATCCCGAACACAGCCGAAACCTCGTGGCTGGGCATGATGAAGGGCATTGAAGATTACCTACGTACCTACCGCAAGCAAGCTATACTTAACCAGGAACTATCGGAAGAGCAGCTGGACGATATTCTGCAGTTCAAGCCACGCGCCGAAAAACTGGTGATTAAGGACGTGAAGCTCCGCACCTTTATTACCGATGACAACAACCGTGACGACCTGGTAACACACGTGTACGACACAACTTATGAAGTTGTAAAAAAAGGCATAGACACGCTGGTGGTACTCGATGATTCTATAGTTCGGGGTACTACGCTGGAGAAGAGCATTATCCGGATGCTGGATAAACTGGAGCCGAAAAAGATCATCATTGTATCGTGTGCACCCCAGATTCGCTACCCGGATTGCTATGGCATTGATATGAGCCGTATAAAGGAATTTGTGGCCTTCAGAGCCATGCTGGAACTGCTGAAAGATCGTGGACTGTACTATAAAATTGATGAAGTATACGACAAGTGTACTGCAGCAGAAGGTACAGAGGCCTTTAAGCAGATCAACTACCTGAAAGAGCTGTACGATCTGTTTACGCACGATGAGATCTCAGCTAAGGTATCAGAAATTGTAAAAGCAGCGGAAGTAAATGCCGAAGTACAGGTAATTTACCAAACTATAGAAGACCTGCACCAGGCATGCCCGAACCACAGAGGCGACTGGTACTTTACAGGCAACTACCCAACACCGGGCGGTAACCGCGTTGTAAACCGCGCCTTCATGAATTTTGTGGAGAAGAAGGCTGTGAGAGCTTACTAGCCTTCCTCTAAAATCAACAAAAAAGCACTTTCTGATGAGGGAAGTGCTTTTTTGTTGAGGCTAACTATAGTTGCGACAGCGGCGGGTGCTTACTTGTCTTCTGCCAGTTTTTCTTCCACTACTTCGCCGTTGCGGTAAACGGTTGTTTTTACCAGTTTGCCTTCTTCGTTATAGAATTTCCAGGTGCTCACTCTTTTGCTGTTGCCAAACCGGCCTGTAATTTCTTCTTTACCGCTCTCGAAATACTGCTTAAATGCTCCGAGTTTCTTGCCATCCTTGTACATAGTTTCGGATTTTACTTTGCCGCTCGGGTAATACTCGTAGCTGATGCCTGCTACCTTATCATTCTGGTACGTGTCTTTTGTTTTTACCTGCCCGTTTTCGTGATATGTCAGTTTGTCGCCGTGCAGTTTGTCTTTTACATACGTAAGGCTTGTCTCCGGTTTTTTGCCTGGTGCATCAAAATACGTTCTCCAGGTGCCTTCCCGGAGCTTGTTTTTGTAGGTTTCCTCTGCTTTTACATTACCGCTGGGGTAGTAAGTGGTTATTTTTCTGTCGGCACCGTTGTTGCTGTAAGTGCCGCTTTCGCGTAGGGTGCCATCCTCGTAAAAGTGCTGTGTAGTACCGGCAGGTTCGCCATTTTTATAGTTGATCTGGCTGCGGAGCTGTCCGCCCGGGTAATAGGACTTGCTCGGCCCGCTCATTTTACCTGCTGCAAAGCCACCTTCTGTGCTCAGTTTGCCGTCCGGGTAATAGCTTTTAAAGGTGCCGTGTTTCTGGCCTGCAACGTTGTTTACTTCCTGCTGCAGCTGCCCGTTCTCGTAGTAGGTTTTGTAGGAGCCCTCCAGCATGCCGGCTCTATAGTTGGCGTCGGTCTCCAGCTGGCCATTGGCATAGTAGGTTTTGGCCGGGCCACTCTGTTTTCTGTCTTTATAGTATAGCTCCGATTTTACCTTGCCATCCGGGTAATATTCCTTCATGAGCCCTTCGGGGTAGCCGTTTACAAAACTGGTTTCCTTGCGTAGTTTGCCATCCTCGTAAAAGGTCTTGAATACCTGGCTTTGCTGATCGTTCTCGTACTGGCCTTCCTGCATCAGTCGGCCATCGGGGTGGTAAGCCAGAAAGGGACCCTGCTTTACGTTTTTAACATAGGTGATTTTAACCCTCGGGTTGCCGTTTTTATAGTACTCCGTAAACACGCTGTCCTTTTTGCCTTCTACAAATTTGGCAAAAGCTTCGCGCTCGCCGGTAGGGTAGTAGCGGTTATAGTAGCCCACAATGCTGGAGTCAGGCTTTATAAAGTATATCTCTTTTATGGCTGATCTGTCTTCGTTGTGGTAGGTGATTACCTTCCGGGTTTGCCCCACAGCAAAGGAACCAGTAAGTAAAACAGCAACTAAAAGTGAAAGTAGCTTTGGCATAGGTAATTGGTAGCGTATAGTTCCGAAAGTTATAGTTTAAACTTTCTGTTTAACAATCTCTTTGGATACAAGTCGTAGAAACGGGTCCGGGTCCTTCAGAAAGCCTCTGGCAAACTCAACTGCCTTGCCGTGATTTACTTTATCCAGGCTCATCAGGGCTCTTCTTTTCACGTACTTGTCGCTGTCGCGGTTTATCAGGTTCAGGAGTAGCTTTTCCCGGTCTTCCACCTCCGTGCGCCCCAGAAGCTCTGCAGCCTGCCATCTTGCCTGCGGCTGATCTGAGTTGATGACTTTCTTTACAAACCGGAGCTTCGACTCCAGTTTCTCTTCTGCTTTCTGAAGGATGATTCCGGATTCGTTGTCTATAGCAAGGGCGTAAACCAGCAACTGTGCCAGGTCGTGGTTAAATTCCCTGTTCAGCTGTTCCAGTGCCTCGGTTGCAGCTTTGTATAGTTCTTCCCAGCCGGGATATTCGATTTCCCATTCTCCTAAACCTCTGTTCTCAGAGTACGTTTCGGGTGTCAGCTGTGCCCATTCCCAGAATTTGGCTAATTCAGTTTCTAATAACATGTGTTCTTTCAGATAGATAAACACCTAAACTATAGCGAACAGTTTAAAATGCGGTGCAAGTATAAAAAAGAAGCCCTACGATTTAACGTAAGGCTTCCTGCAAAATGTATGCCTTGCGGCAGGATTATAGTTTCTCGATTACCAGGGCAGAGGCACCACCACCACCGTTACAGATACCGGTTACACCAATTTTACCGCCTTTTTTATCCAGCACGTTGCAAAGTGTCGTTACAATGCGGGCACCGGAAGCACCAAGCGGGTGACCAAGCGACACTGCACCACCAAACACGTTTACGTTGCTGCCTTCCAGGCCAAGTTTCTGGTTATTGGCGATCGATACTACTGAGAAAGCTTCGTTGATCTCATAGAAATCTACTTCTTCAGGAGTTACACCAGCATTTTTAAGCGCTTTTGGTATAGCCAAAGCAGGGGAGGTCGTAAACCAGATCGGATCCTGCTCGGCATCAGCAAAACCGCGGATCTTCGCGATTGGCTTTACACCAAGCTCTTCCGCCATTTCGCGGCTCATAAGCAACACAGCAGCTGCACCATCATTCAGGGTAGAGGCATTGGCAGCAGTTACCGTACCTGCTTTGTCAAATACAGGCTTCAGGCCCGGTATCTTGTCGAAGCTCACTTTTCTGTACTCCTCATCTTCTGTAACCACAATCGGATCTTTGCCACGCTGCGGTACTTCAACAGGGATCACCTCATCTTTCAGCATACCGGCTTCGGTTGCAGCAGCTACTTTTTTGTAGGAATTGATGGCGTACTCATCCTGCATTTCACGGGTGATCTTCATTTCACGGGCTGTGTTCTCCGCGGCATTACCCATATGGAAGTCGTTGTACACATCCCACAGGCCATCTCTGATCAGGCCATCTGCCATTTGCATGTGGCCCATTTTAGCACCCCAACGGGCTTTATCTACATAGTAAGGCACATTGCTCATGCTCTCCATGCCACCAGCCACAATTACATCTTTATGGCCCAGCATAATAGCCTGCGCCGCAAACATGATGGCTTTAGTACCGGAGGCACATACCTTGTTTACAGTAGTACACTCTACATTATAGCCAAGACCTGCCTTAACAGCAGCCTGACGTGCAGGAGCCTGGCCCAGGTTAGCAGACAGTACGTTGCCCATAATTACTTCCTGTACCAGGTTTTTGTCGATACCGGCTCGCTCTACGGCACCTTTAATAGCTGCAGCACCCAGGTCAGTAGCAGAAAGGCTGGCAAGAGCCCCGCCAAAGCTGCCAATCGGGGTACGGACAGCCGAAATGATATATACTTCTTTGATTTGCATGTTTTTGAAAGGATTTAATTGGTACTGTGAAATTATCAGGATTTAGAGATAAAACCAAACGAATGTTAGGCTGATTGCGCTGTTAAAAGCAGGAACCAGCGTGATTTTACCGGAGATGCGGGACCAGCCCTTTGCTATAGTTGCTACTATAGTTTACAGTTATAGTATAAGCACTCCTGTCTTAGAGAGCAATCCTGCTATAGTTTAACTTCTGATGCAGGGCTATAGTTAACGGAGCCGCAACAGACGGAGTCTAAATCATTTCAACAGGAAATACATTGCCGGAAAACGGGGAAACCCATAATGGAGTTGCCTTTAAACTATACATCGGTACCGGCACTATCAATGCGTTTTATCAGTACCTTATCTACCCTGTAGCCATCCATATCTACAATTTCAAGCTCATAGTCGTTTACCTGCAGCTTATCGCCCGTAGCCGGGAGTTTGCCTAACTTATAGGACAGGAAACCCGCTAAAGTGACATAGTTATCAGCATCCTTGGTAATTATTTCATGCCTCATTTCCCTGTTAAAGTCATAGATGCCGATAGAGCCGTTTACCAGGTAGGAGCCATCATCTCTTTTAATTACATCCGGCTCACCCAGTTCGTCCAGGTCGGGCAGGTCGCCTACTATTGCTTCAAGTATGTCGTGGAGGGTGATAATACCTTCAATAGAGCCAAATTCATCTACCACTATGCCCAGGTACTGCTTCTGATTTTTAAAGATGTTCAGCACCACATTGGCCATCATCGTTTCCGGGATGTAAATAGGTTGCTGCAGAATGTCTTTGAGGGGCTGGCCGGTATCTTCAGCCAGGTGCTCGTAAAAGCGCTTTGCTGTAAGTATGCCAATAATGTTGTCGAAATTACCCTCAGCAACCGGAAACTTTGAGTGTGCACTGCGCTGTATGACTGCCTTTATAGTTTCAAGGGGCTGGTTAATATCAATGTACTCCACATCCATACGGTGCGTGCGCAGGTTTTTGGCGCGTAACTCCGAATAAGTAAAGATGTTTTGGTGTAGCTGGATTTCTTCTTTTGCCAGTACTCCCTGTTTGCCTGCTGTTTTAATAATTTGCCGCAGCTCCTCTTCTGACATTTTCTCTTCTGCCGGTTCTTTGATGCCAAGCACCTTGATTACCAGGTTTGTTGAACCGGAAAGGAGTTTTACCAGTGGCATGGTTATAAAAGTGAAAACCTTTATGATTGGGGCAACAGTCAGGGCTATCTTGTCGGCGTTGCCAAGAGCAAGTGTTTTAGGGATCAGCTCACCTATTACAATAGAAAAGTAAGTAATCAGGCCTACTACCAGTACAATGGAGAGCGTGCCGGCATATGGCGCCAGAAAATCAATATTAACCAGCCAGTTCTTCATGTCATCGGACAGGGCTGCCCCACCGTACGCACCGGACACAATACCTATCAGCGTGATGCCCACCTGTATAGCCGAAAGAAAGTTCTCAGGCGACTCGAGTAGCTGCAGTACGGTTTTAGCGCTGTTGCTGCCCTGCTTTGCTTTTTGAGTAATCCGGTTCTTGTTAACAGATATAATGGACAGCTCAGACAAGGCAAAGAAGCCGTTTAACAGGGTCAGGAGAATCAGGATGACTATTTCCATTCAGACTATAAAGATGATTGAAGCTTCGTACGTAATTACCGGGCAAAAATGTAATCAGAACTTTGTGTAAGGTTATTTAGCAAAAGTAAGTCAAGCAGATATGAATGGAAAGATGATGCGGGAAAGTGGTACCAGACAACAGGTGTAACCCGATAAGCGACACCTTGAAGCATGGTAAAAGAGAAAAGTGAATGCTATTGTTTAGGCAGCACCACATAGTTCGTCCTGAACAGTTACCCGAAAGCATGATCTCGGCCTCGGAACTATAGCCTTGCTCCGGAATTGCATCAAAGAAGGCGAGGGGTTGTATTCTGCGGATTTAAAGCATGAACAAACCAAGGACTTTCTTCCAAGGCGGGCTATAGTTTAATTCATTTAACTGTTTATCCCTATATTTCACTACGAACAACTATGTAACCTAATATTAACCAACCAATTAATTCCGGATGAAGAAATTTCTATACCTGGCTGCGTTGGGCTGTGTCGGCATGTGGCAGGCGCAGGCGCAAACAGCTAAAAAGCCACTCACCCACGACGTGTACGACAGCTGGAAAGGCGTGGAGGGCGAAAAGCTTTCCAACAACGGAAAGTATGTGCTTTTTAACGTTAACCCGCAGGAGGGGGATGGCGAGTTGCTGATGCGTGACCTGGTGACGAATAAAATGACCAGTTTCCCGCGTGGTTCAAAGGCAGAGTTTACGAACGATAGCCGTTACGCCGTGTTCCAGATTAAGCCGGAATACCAGAAGGTGCGCCAGCTGAAGCTGAAAAAGAAAAAAGGCGATGACCTGCCCAAAGACTCACTGGCTATAGTTTTGCTGGAGAACATGAGCGTGGTGAAGATGCCACGGGTTAAGTCGTACCAGTTGCCGAAGGAAGGTAATAATTGGGTAGCTTACCACTTAGAGAAAGAACTGCCTGCCAAAAAGGAAACCAAGAAAGCTGAGACAGCACCAGCGGCCGGAGAAGGTAAAAATGAAGAACCTGCCAAACCCGCTGTCGCTAAAAAAGCTCTTAAAAAGAACAAGAAATACAACGGTACCGAGCTGGTACTGCGCAACTTGCAAACAGGTAAAGAGCAGCGCTTCGACAGGGTAATTGATTATGCGTTCTCAGAAAGAGGGAACATGCTTTACTTTGTGAAGGATGAGCTGGACTCGCTGCACAGAGCCGGGGTTTATGCCGTAAGCACCGCCGACCTGAAAGTGATGCCTATAGATACCGGTAAAGTAACGTACAAAAACCTGACGCCGGACAAGGCAGGCGAGCAACTGGCTTTTGTAGCTACCAACGATACCCTCGAAGCCGAGATCCGCTACTTTGCCCTGCACCACTGGACAAAGAAAGACAACCGCAAAACCATACTTGCCGACACAGCCAGCGCCGGTATGCCAAAGGCCTGGATGGTAAGTGAGCATGGCAGGCTGCGTTTTTCAGAAGATGGCAAGCGCCTCTTCTTCGGTACGTTCCCGCGCCCGACCCGCTACGAGAAAGACACCACCCAGCTGGAAGAGGACAAAGTGAGCCTGGATATCTGGACTTACAAAGACCCGCTGATACAACCCATGCAGCTCAAGAACAAAGACCGCGATATGAAGCAGTCGTTCCTGGCCATGTACGAGCTAAAAGGTAAGAAAATGCAGCAGCTGGCTACCCTGGAGGTGCCGGATGTATACCTGGATGCCTACGGGCAAGGTGATGTGGCATTGGGAGTGAGCGATGAAAAGTATAAAATAACCATAGGCTACGACACACCAACCCGCAAAGATGCTTACCTGATCGACCTGAAAAAAGGAACGCGCAAGCAGGTGTTGAACGAGACCCGTGGCTTCCCACGCCTGTCGCCGCAAGGCAACTATGTGTACTGGTACGAGCCAACCGATAGCAGCTGGCATACACTGGCTACCAGGAATGGCAAAAACCTGAACCTGACAAAGCGTATCGGACTGCCTTTTTACGACGAAACGAATGATGTGCCGGCACTGCCAGGCTCGTATGGTCTGGCTGGTTGGGTAGAAAACGACAGCTACCTGCTGGTATACGACAAGTACGACATCTGGAAACTGGACCCGACCGGCAAAAAAGCCCCGGTAAGCTTAACCGATAAGTATGGCCGTAAGAACAGGCTAACCCTGCGGTACGAGCAGCTGGATGAGGAAGAGAAGTTTATACCTGCCACTGCCACGCTATACCTGAGTGCCTTCAATAACACAGATAAATCGAACGGGTATTTCCGTGATTTTGTAGGGCGTGATGCACAGCCTGAGCAACTGGTAATGTCGCCGAACAGCTACCTGCGCCTGCGCAAAGCCAAAAACGACAACCGCTTTACATTCCGCAAGGGCTCGTTCCGGGAGTTTCCGGATCTGTACACTACAACCACTACTTTCGACAAGCCTGTGCAGCTGAGCAATGCCAACCCGCAGATGAAAGATTACCTGTGGGGTACGGTAGAACTGGTGAACTGGAAGTCTACGGATGGAATTCCGCTGGAAGGTTTGCTGTACAAGCCGGAGAACTTTGATGCCTCTAAGAAATACCCGATGATTGTTTATTTCTATGAGCGCTCTTCGGATGAACTGCACAACTATAAAACACCTGCACCAAGCGCCTCTACTGTAAACATCTCCTACTATGTGAGCAACGGCTACCTGGTGTTTGTGCCGGATATCGTTTACAAGAACGGTTACCCTGGCGAGAGCGCGATGGACTGCATTATACCGGGCGTTCAGAAGCTGGCGATGCAGGGCTTTGTGGATGAGAAGAACATGGCACTACAGGGCCAGAGCTGGGGTGGTTACCAGATTGCCTACATGATCACGAAAACCAACCTGTTTAAAGCTTCCATGGCAGGGGCGCCGGTATCAAACATGACGAGCGCCTATGGTGGTATCCGTTGGGGTACAGGCCTGAGCCGCCAGTTCCAGTACGAAAAAACACAGAGCCGTATTGGCGGTACGCTGTGGGATAAACCTATGCAGTTTATCGAGAACTCTCCGTTGTTTTTTGCCGACCGCGTAGAAACACCGCTGCTGATCATGCACAACGACCAGGATGGTGCTGTGCCGTGGTATCAGGGTATTGAGTACTTTATGGCACTGCGCCGTCTGCAGAAGCCGGTTTGGATGCTGGTATACAATGGTGAGGACCACAACCTGATGCAGCGCAAAAACCGGAAAGATTTGTCGGTGCGTATGTCGCAGTTCTTCGACTATTACCTGAAAGGCAAGCCGATGCCAGCCTGGATGAAGCAAGGTGTTCCATCTATTCTGAAGGGTAAAGACTATGGCTTCGAGCTGATAGAGCCGGAACCGCAGCCAGAAGTTGCTGGTCAGGCAACAGAGTAGTGCTATAGTTTGCAGTAAATAAAAACGGGGAGCAGGTTTATTCTTGCTCCCCGTTTTTATTTTTTATAGTTGATGACTTGAGTTTGTAGAAGCGATCTCCGGAATTTCCCATTCCGTCCTTGCTATTCCGGATTTGCAATCCGGAATTTTCTTTAGCGCGGATTTGTAATCCGCTATTCACCGTTTGCAAAAGCCCTGAACATGGCGGATTATAAATCCGCAAATAATGTACTTTCGGATTGCAAATCCGAAAGAGCAGCAGGGCTGGATGCAGTTTGTAGAATTAAACCGGACTGAAAACCAGAAAGTCTATAGTTTCATAGCGGAGACGCAAGGTATTGCTCTCTACAAATTCTAATTTTTAGCCTCTCAAATCCTGAACTTTACACGCTCAAGCTCTTTAACTCCCAACCTCTAAATCTACCTGACTATATCCAGGCAGGCTGCTTAAAGGCTGGTTTGTTTTCATGAACTGACCTGTGCCGAAAGCTACTTCCTTGCCTTTGTCGTTGTAGAGGGTGGCCTCGGCTACAAACAGGTTTTTACCTATAGTCCGGAGTTTGCCAACAGCCTTCAGTGTACCACCGGTTACGGGCCGCACCAGGTTTATCTGGAACGAGGAAGTAACTATAAATACATCCTGCACCACAGAGGCTACCGCAAAATAGGCCGCATCATCCAGTAATTTAAAGTACAGGGCACCGTGCATGGCATTGGCGCCGTGGTGATACTTTGGTTGTACCGGCAAGGTGATTTCGGCTGTCTGGTGCTGTACGTGTAGCTGGCTGCCATCTATAAAC
>DATBUF010000011.1:0-1942 GCA_036516435.1 Pontibacter sp. | reverse complement strand
GCGCCGGCTTATAACGAAGGAGCCAACATTATAGAAAACGTACGCTCGCTGCTAAGTATTTACTACAACAACCTGGAGCTCATTGTGATAAACGATGGCAGCAAGGACGACTCGATGGCGAAGCTTATTGCAGCCTACCAGTTAGCACCTGTGCAGGCAGACTACCAACAGCAACTCTCCACCAAAAAAGTAAAGGCAATTTACAAAAGCACGAACCCGGTCTATAGTAAGCTGGTAGTTGTGGATAAAGAGAACGGCGGCAAAGCTGATGCGCTGAACGCAGGCATAAACCTGGCAAGTAACCAGTACCTGGTTTGTATTGATGTAGACTGTATTCTGGAACAGGATGCCCTGCTTAAGCTCCTGAAGCCGTTTATGGACAGTACTGATAAGAAAGTAATTGCAACAGGAGGCGTAGTCCGGATCGCAAACTCCTGTGTGTTCCGCAATGGCAAGCTGGTAGACATCAACCTGCCGAAAGAATTCCTGCCACGCGTGCAGGCGCTGGAATATATCCGTGCCTTTTTGCTGGGCCGCATGGCCTGGAGCAACCTAAATGGCCTGCTGCTGATTTCCGGTGCTTTTGGTGCCTTCGACAGGCAGGTGGCGATTGCGGCAGGCGGCTACAACCACAATACCGTTGGCGAAGATATGGAGCTGGTAGTACGCATGCGCCGCTACATGGCCGACCGCAAAATTCCTTACCGCGTTGCCTTTATCCCGGACCCCTTGTGCTGGACAGAAGCCCCGGCTACCTACAAGATCTTAGGTCGTCAGCGAAACCGTTGGATGCGTGGCACCATCGAGACCCTGAACATGCACCGGAAGCTCTTCTTTAATCCCCGCTATGGCGTCTTGGGCCTGCTTAGCTACCCCTACTGGTTCTTTTATGAGTTCCTGGCCCCCGTTATAGAGTTCACAGGCATCATCATATTTGTTGTACTGGCGATCATGGGCCTGATTAACTGGCCTTTCTTCCTGGCTCTCACAGCCTTTATTCTGATCTTCGGATGGCTGTTTTCTATCTTCGCCATATTGATGGAGGTAGCTACCTTTAACCAGTACAAGAAAAAAGGGGAACTGCGAAAACTTATAGTTACAGCCTTACTGGAGCCTTTCCTTTTTCACCCGTTTGTTGTGTGGTCCTCTATCAAAGGGATTGTGGACCTGCTCCGGAAGCAGAACTCCTGGGGCGAAATGACACGCCAGGGCTTCAGCACAGCTGCACCTGAAACTACTGAAACAAAAGCTTAGCAACGTTTACACCAGGTATTTCCCGGTAGCTATAGTTGCACTGAACAGTTAAAAGCGGAACTGGTAAGCTGTGGCAATATTGAATTGATGATCCTTGGTTTCCGGCAGGTATTCCACGTTTTCGTAAGTACCGTTTACAGAGATGATGTGCCGGCCAACTATAGCAAACCGGTAACCAACTCCAACCCGGAAAGCATCAAGCTGGGTGTCGGTGTTCAGGCGAACGGCCCGGGAGCGGTCATCCGGTGAGATGCCCCACCCTGCCACAAAAGAGACATAGTTATCAGCACCTTTGAGGTAATAGCGGGTTGTAAGACTATAGGACTGCGAAACGCTGCTGTTGCCCTGCGACAGGTACGTTCTGCCATTTATCCAGAAGTTACTGAAGTATTTACCTGCCGAAAGCGTGTACGACCAAATCGCCTGATCAAAGTTCAGGTAGCGTATGCCCCCTTCCGCCTCCCAGGCATGAGGCAGGTTGGCAAACAAAGACAGTCCGGCTCTCACTTTCGGGAACACCGGCAGGTCGTTTGAATAACCAATGCTGGTGTAAGCATAAAACGTTTTGGATAGTTTTGGATAAGCCTCTGCCTCAACTTGCCATCCGCGCTGGCCGTACCTGTTGGCATGACTGATACGCCCCGTAACCGGCCCAAAAGCTGTCTGCCGGCTATAGCCTATCGTTGCG
>DATBUF010000010.1:0-2418 GCA_036516435.1 Pontibacter sp. | reverse complement strand
AATGCTCGATACTTTCACGTGGCGCTCAGCAGTTTCATCAAAAGTAGATGCAATTACTTCTGCTTTTACGCTGCGGGCCATATCCGTTACCTCTTCCGGACGTTCGTCGATCAGAAGGATCATCAGGTATACTTCCGGATGGTTTTCAGAGATAGCGTTGGCGATCTCTTTCAATAATACAGTTTTACCTGTTTTAGGCTGCGCCACAATCATACCACGCTGGCCTTTACCGATCGGGGCAAACAGGTCTAGAATACGGGTCGATAGCTGGCTTGGCTTGGTAGTAAGTTTCAGGCGCTCTTCCGGGAAAAGCGGGGTCAGGTGCTGGAACGGAATACGGTCGCGAATCTCTTCAGTGGTACGGCCGTTTACCAGGTCTACTTTTAAAAGAGCAAAATACTTCTCGCCTTCTTTCGGCGGACGGATCTGACCTTTTACAGTATCACCTGTTTTTAATCCAAATAACTTTATTTGCGACGGCGACACATAAATATCATCCGGCGAAGCTAAATAGTTATAGTGTGTAGAGCGCAGGAACCCATACCCATCCTGCATTAACTCCAGCACACCTTCGTTTAGGATAATTCCATCAAACTCCTTGAAGTTGTTGCTCGATGCATTTACCTGCTGTTGCTGTGGATTATTACGGCGCTGCTGGTTATCGTAGCGGTTGTCGTTTCTGTTTGCCTGCTCACGGTTGTCCTGGCGAGGCTCGCGGTTATCGTTACGCTGCTCTCTGTTGTCCTGGCGTTGTTCGCGGTTTTCAGGGCGTGGCTCGTTGCGTTGCTCACGGTTCTGGCCGTCAGCCCGTTCCGGTCTTGGCTCACGCACTTCGGTACGCTGCTCGGCTACAACCTGCTCACGGTTATCGCGGCGTGGCTGCTGCAGGCGCTCACGGTGCTGCTGTGGTCCATGGTCTTTGGCAGGGGCGGCAGCAGGTCGTGGAGTACGTTCAGGCTGTGGGGCACGCTCCGGCTGTGCGGCACGCACTATAGGTCTTTTCTCTTCTAAGGCAGGAGTTTCAGCGGGGGCGGCGGGCACTTCGGCTACCTCGGTTGTAATTTCAGGAGATGAATCGCTTGCTGGGGCTGCTGCACTGGCAGCAGATTTGAATTTTTTAGGTAACTTTTCGGGAGGGGTAACGGCTTGCTGGTCCAGGATCTTGTAGATAAGGTCCTGTTTGCTAAGCTTTTTAAAGTTTTTAACACCCAGGTCTTCTGCAATTTCCTTGAGTTCTGAAAGAAGCCGGTCTTTCAATTCTTCAATATTGTACATAAATGTGTATGGTGGTTAATATATATGCCGGATGCGTGGTACACACGACCGCAGCGAGAGTCTTAAATAATTATAAAATCAGGAAACAGAATAGATAGCGAAGAAAATAGTGAGGCTCAGGATGGGCCTACGTCAATAAATGCACTGCAATGTTATTGCAATAGCACCTAATTAACAAATATTAGCGTGCATTTTGCCAAAAATGTTTCAGAAAAAGTGTAAAAGATTCTGCAATTGCCGCGTAGTACGCAAAAAAGTATATTTTTGTACCTATACTTAACACTTTACTATGCTACAACTATCCGTTTTAAGAGAGCAGACCGACCTGGTAGTGGCAGGCCTTACCAAGCGAAACTATAAAAATGCAGCCGAAGAAGTAGCCGCTTTACTGGACCTGGACCAGCGCCGCCGGCAGGTACAGAGCGAGCACGACGAACTGCAGGCCAGGTCGAACAGCATCTCCAAAGAGATCGGAATTCTGATGAAGAACGGCGAACGCGAAAAAGCCGAATCTTATAAAGCACAAACTACTGAACTAAAGCAGCAGGCCAAAACCCTGGCCGACCAACTATCGGCGCTGGAAGAAGAACTGCAGCAGGCCTTGTATAAACTGCCAAACCTGCCGCATGCCAGTGTGCCGGCGGGCCGCTCTGCCGAAGACAACGAAGTGGTACTGCAGCACGGCGAAATACCAACCCTGCACGCAGGCGCACAACCACACTGGGAACTGATTCAGAAGTATGATATCATTGATTTTGACCTGGGCAATAAGATAACAGGAGCCGGTTTCCCGGTATACAAAAAGCAGGGTGCCCGTTTGCAGCGTGCCCTGATCAACTTCTTTTTAGATGAAGCCCTGAAAGCTGGTTATACAGAAGTACAGCCGCCGATCCTGATCAACGAAGCGTCTGGTTATGGTACCGGACAGTTGCCGGACAAGGAAGGACAGATGTACCATGCTACTGCCGATAACCTGTACCTGATCCCGACAGCGGAAGTGCCGATCACGAATATTTACCGCGACGAAATTGTACCGGTTGAGAAGCTGCCGATCAAAAATGCGGGTTACACGCCCTGCTTCAGAAGAGAAGCTGGCTCGTGGGGAGCTGATGTACGCGGCCTGAACCGCCTGCACCAGTTTGA
>DATBUF010000009.1:0-3634 GCA_036516435.1 Pontibacter sp. | reverse complement strand
TACTTTCCTGTCGGTTATTTTCACGGAACTGGCCCTACCCTACCTGAATGAGTTGCTCGACCTGCGGATCACATTTAGCCTGCTTGATGACCAGGTATTGTTGCTGTTCCTGGTTGCTCAAACATTGTTGGTTACGCTTTTTGCCGGTTTTTACCCTGCCTTTGTGTTGTCTAACTTCCAACCCATTACTGCATTGCGTAGCCGCATGAGCGTACAGAAATTAGGCGGCATCTCCTTACGGCAGGCGTTGGTAGTTATGCAATTTACCATTTGCCAGGTACTTATAATTTGTACTCTGTTGGTTAACGAGCAGATGAATTTCTTCCGAAACAAATCCTTGGGCTTTGACAAGGAGGCTGTAGTTACCATTACATTACCCCGAAACTCAGGTCATAAAATCCAGCCCTTGCGCCAGGAATTGTTAAATAATCCTGCTATCCGGGAAGTTAGTTTTGGCTCCGACGCACCATCCTCCGGCAACATCAGCTACGGTAACTTCTATTTCAATAATGCCGCAAAAGATGCCGATTTTCAGACGCATAAAAAGTTTGTAGACCCGCATTACTTCGGTTTATATGATATGCAGTTTCTTGCCGGTAAAGCCTACCCTGACAGCGACTCGATATACCATATGGTTATAAATGACACGATGCGCCGCAAACTTGGGTTGAAAACGCCAGAAGATGCAATAGGCAAACACTTATCACTGGGCGAAAGAAAATATGCAGGTGCTATAGTTGGCGTAGTCGCGGACTTTCACCAAGCATCACTGGCATCGCCTATAGAACCATTGATCATGACCAAAAACCCGGACGCCTATAGTGTGCTATCGGCTAAAATAGATATGACTCAGCAGAAGGAAGCGCTACAACATTTAGAGAAAGTATGGGAAATGGTTTATCCGGATGATGTTTTTAACTATGAATACCTGGACGAAACTATAGCTGAGTTTTACCAGGATGAAGCCAGGCAAAATACGTTGTTTAAAGTATTCTCTTTGATTGCGATTTTTATTGGCTGTATTGGCTTGTATGGTTTAGTGGCCTTTATGGCGGCACAGCGCACCAAAGAGGTAGGAATCCGAAAAGTATTAGGCGCGTCTACTTTCAGTATCACGGTGCTGTTCTCCAAAGAGTTTGTTAAGCTGGTACTGGTTGCTTTTGTGCTTGCCGTGCCTATAGCTTATTACCTGATGAACGTCTGGCTGCAGGACTTTACCTACCGCATAACGCTTACCTACACACCGTTTATAATGGCAGGCATTGCGACACTTCTTATAGCACTGCTCACGATGAGTATACAGGCTGTAAAAGCGGCCATGGCTAACCCGGTTATATCTCTAAAAGGCGAGTAAAACCAGTATTAACGATGCTACTTTTTAGCCGCTCGTGTGAGCGGCTATTTTTTTATAGTTGTGACACAGGGCTTTACATATTCCTAGCAATAAATCGCAGAACACCTGTTTGCAATTATAAAATCATCCCTTATCTTTGCATCGCAATTCAGCAGAACGGTCCGTTCGTCTAGGGGTTAGGACTCCAGATTTTCATTCTGGCAACAGGGGTTCGATTCCCCTACGGACTACATAGCAAAGAGCCGCTCCACGTTAAATGGAGCAACCTCCTTTGTTCTACGGCTTTATCAGTCATTCGCCTCTTCTAAAAGGAATTCCTCCCTGCTCAGTTTTGTGGCACCCTTTACCTGCTGAAAAAGTGGAAAGGAGTAAGACTATTCGAATAGCCTTAACTTCTCCTCTAAAATTCGCTTTGCCATTATCTGCAACTGCTTCACCCGCTCAAAGAGCAGGGATATGGTGGCTGAATCCAGCTTATAGTCCTGCTCGTAACGGGATTTCAGGTAGGCTTCCTCCATCAGGTGCACCAGCTGCTTTTCCTCGGGTGTGTCGCGCGGGAAGACGGAGCTTAGTTGCGGGGCAACGCGGCGGCTGTGCCGGATCAGGGCCTTGATGGAGTGGGTGCGCGTATCCTTTTTCATCAGCGAAAGCAGGATTGCCCTATAGGTGAGCTCTGCCCCCTGGTGCAGCAGGAACGGTATAACCGCGCTATTGTCACAGCTGCGGGCACATTCATAAAAGGCAAGGGCTTTGCCGTAGCTCTCCCTGAACGCTTTCAGGGCAGCCTCTCTTATCATCGGGTATAGCTCCGCAGGTGTGGCGGGAAGCTCACCGCTGCCATCGTCATAAACAAGGTTGTTTGGTATGCAAGAGAGCGAGTAAAAGATGTGGCCCTGCTCCAACGCCTCCCGCACTGCGTCCGAGCGGTGCAGCGTGCAGTTCACGTGCCTGCCGCGAAGGTTGGCCAGCTCCACCAGCCCCTGGTGTTCCCTAAAAAGGATATGGCTCCGGCAGGGCATTACCACCAGCAATTCCACATACCCTGAATCTCCTGCCATGTGCGCCACCGTGTTATTTAGCAGGAAAATCTTCTCGGGCCTGACCGCCTCGGCCAGGAAAGCCACGAGCTGACGCACGTCCGTTTCCGTGTTTGTATGGGTACGGCGGCTTTCTATACCTGAGTTCGTTCCTGATTTCATGTAGAAGGTATTTCAATTTCTTCGTCCTGTTCCCCTACATCGCTCAGGATGTCTTCCCCGGCGACCAGCAAAAGCTTGAAGTAGTAAGCCACTTCCAATAGCCGCTCCAACTGCTCGTAGTGCAAGAGCAGATCATAGTTCTCCGTGTCCTGGAAGAGACTGGTGGAACAGAGGGCGTACTCGGTCCACTCGTTGAGCAGGGCCTTCCAATCTTCGAGCGGGAGCGTGTTGAAAAATTCCTTCAGCACCAGGACAGGGCAATTCAGCTCCCGCTGCCTCAGTCGCTGGATGCTGGCCCCGTACTCTTCCACTATGCCCCGGTACTCCAGGTGCATGTGCCTGTCGTCCTCCATCCACTCCGCTGTGCCGGGCGCAAAGTATGGCACTTTCACCTCCCCGTCCCGTGCCTCTTTCTCCCGGAGCAGGAGCCAGCTGGCCTCCATGAGCTTCTCCAACCGCTTTTGCAGCACTACCGCGTCCAGCGGCTGGCGCATCCGGTGCCAGCCCATCTCGCCGCCGGCAGCCTTCAGGTAACGCCACAGGTATATCCGCAGGTGGTGCAGAGAGCTAAAGTCGAACAGCTCCAAAATTACCTTTGCAGGCTCTTTTTGCTCCTCTTCCGAGAGGTGATTTATCCCGTTTTCTAAGTTGTTTTTCACGAATTCCATAGTTATAAAGTCTGGTATACACTAATTTGGTACTTTACCCGCGCGTACCGAACTCATACCCCGGGTACTTTACCCACAGGCATGTTTTTCTTACTCATCCAAAAACACTATATTTGGTTTTATGGAAACGACGATGAAACCAGCACATATTGGAAGGAAGATCAGCCGTATCCGCGAATTGCGCGGAATCAAGCAGGAAACGCTTGCTCAGGAGTTGGGCGTGAGCCAGCAAACCGTGTCGCGTATTGAGACGAGCGAAAGCGTGGAAGAGGACATTCTGGCTAAGGTTGCCAAAATACTGGGTGTACAGCCTGAAGCGATAAAGAATTTTAGTGAGGAGGCTGTTTTCAACTACTTTAATACTTTCAATGATAGCAGCTTTAGTAACAGCAATGGAGCTTTCAATGCCAATA
>DATBUF010000008.1:0-3271 GCA_036516435.1 Pontibacter sp. | reverse complement strand
AAGTTTTATGTGGTGCTGGCGCTCGGTCTTTTCAGTACGGTGTTTGTGCTGGCGCTGGGTTTATACTTTGGCCTGGTCTATAGTACCGATATTTCTCTGAAGGCCATGTTTAGCCAGATCGACTATCTCTCCTACTATTTTGTGCAGGCAGTGGCGTACATGGCGCTGGCTATGCTGTTTGCTTTCCTGATCCGGAAGAGCGGCCTGGCTATTATTGCCTTTATCGCCTATACAAAAATTGTGGAACCTATCATCCACTACAAGCTGCCGGATACAGTAGATAAGTACTTCCCCATGAAGGCGCTCGACAGCCTTACCCCTATGCCGGGCCAAGACCTGTTCGGGCAGCTTACCAGCCCGATAGAGCAACTGTCGCCTGCCTGGGCTACGCTGCCTTCGCTGGGCTATATCGGCTTATTCTTACTGCTGACGTACCTTGTGCTTAAGCTGCGCGACCTATAGTTTGTTGTAGTAATTAACGATAGCGATAAACTCGTGCGGCTGCTCGAAGCTTAACTTATTTTTACGGACAAAGGCTTTTATTATCCCGGACTTTTTGCCGCAATACCGCAGGAAGTCTTTGCGTACCTGCTGCAGGTTTACGATTTCGCCATCAGGTTTCAACACAAAAAACACTGGCTTAATCTGGTCAGCAAATACAGCATCTATAGGGTAGCCCATAGGGTCGAGTGTTTTTCCTTCTTCGTAGTCGCTCTCGTACTTTTCTATGGTGCGCTTGTAGTAGCTCTCACGCATCAGCAGCGTGGCATTGCCTTGTATCAGTTCTTCAAAAAAGGTGGGTTTTTTAAAATCGCTGTAGTCTTTGCCCTGGTTCCAGTAAATAGACCGGAAAGTGTGCCAGCGGTAACTGTCTCCGTTTGTTACTTCAAATTTTTCAACATTCACCGGCGAAAGCGACCGCAGCGTGCCATCCTCTTTCAATACGGTTATAATATCCTGGGTGCGGTAATAGGTTACAATCCCGTGCAGTACATCGCCGGTGGTAAGTGTAACAGTACCAACAGGCCATTGCTGCACGTCAATATCCTGCCTTATTACCTGTGCATGCAGGGTTATGCTGAACATCAGGGTTAAGCCGGTAAGCAGTAGTTTTCGGGAGCTTAAAGTATTACGCATAGGCTACTATCTTTAAAATTACACATTACTACAACACTGCCTGTTTTATACTTATTAAACTCAGAAAGAGCCCTCTAACGTATTGTCAAACTATAAAAGCTCACCGGAAACTTAGGGAACGCACTAAATACAAAAGCCAGTGCACGGCGGCACTGGCTTTTGTAACTATAGCTATACTAGTATGTTTATCAACGATTCACGACAGCAGTTTTCAGAATATCGTGTCCCAGTTTGTCGCGTTTGGTGGTCAGGTACTTGGTATTGTGCGGGTTAGGTGCTACCTCAATAGGCACACGCTCCACTACTTCCAGTCCATAGCCCATCAGGCCGGTACGCTTACGCGGGTTATTCGAGATCAGGCGCATTTTAGTAACGCCCAGGTCGCGCAGAATCTGTGCGCCTACGCCATAGTCGCGTTCGTCCATGCCAAAGCCCAGCTCCAGGTTCGCTTCTACGGTGTCGCGGCCCTGCTCCTGTAGTTTGTAGGCTTTCAGTTTGTTCAGCAGCCCAATACCGCGGCCTTCCTGGTTCATGTACACTACCACACCTTTGCCTTCGCGCTCAATCATGCGCATGGCTTCGTGTAGTTGCGGCCCGCAATCGCAACGGCACGACCCGAAAATATCACCGGTTACGCAGGAAGAGTGCACTCTCACCAATACAGGCTCATTTTCTTCCCAGGTGCCTTTTACCAGTGCCAGGTGCTTGGCGCCATTGCTGCGCTGCGTAAACGCATACAGGTCAAAATCACCATAGTCGGTTGGTAACTGTACCGCAATCTCACGGTCTATCAGGCTTTCCTTCTTCAGGCGGTAGGCAATCAGGTCTTTAATAGAGATCAGCTTCAGGTTAAAGCGTTTGGCAACATGTACCAGGTCCGGCAGGCGGGCCATTGTACCGTCTTCGTTCATAATCTCGATCAGCACACCGGCAGGTGCCAGTCCGGCCAGGCGTGCCAGGTCTACGGCAGCCTCTGTGTGGCCAGCACGGCGCAATACGCCTTCTTTCTTGGCTTTGAGCGGGAAAATATGGCCCGGCTTGCCTAAAGCATGTGGATCTGTGTTCGGATCTACAAGCGCCTGTATGGTTTTAGCTCTGTCAGAGGCTGAAATACCGGTGGTGCAACCGTGCCCGATCAGGTCTACGGATACGGTAAATGGTGTGGCGTGCAGTGCTGTGTTACGGCCTACCATCAGTTCCAGGCCAAGCTCTTCGCAGCGCTCTTCGGTAAGCGGCGCGCAGATAAGGCCACGGCCGTGTGTTGCCATAAAGTTGATGATCTCTGGTGTTACCATTTCGGCAGCACAGATAAAATCACCTTCGTTTTCGCGATCGTCATCATCTACCACAATAATAACTTTACCCTGGCGGATATCCTCGATAGCTTCCTCGATCGAGTCGAGTTTTATAGGGGTTGTGTCTGTATTCTCCATATAATGTGGTGCAGGCATAAGTAGTTTAGCCTGCCATGTATAAACCTTTACTCTTACTAACTATAACTATAAAATAGCGGGCATTGTTCAATCAGCCTCTGCCCTGCCAGTAGCGCTACAATCAGTAATAATCCGGATAAACTGAACAAAGGTAGAAAGTTAATATCCTACTCTAAAGGAAAGGCAGGTATTTTTATAGTTGCGACTGCTCCTGGGCAATTCAAAACGATAAAAACAGGAAGACATCAGGTACACAAAAGACAGCAAACTATAGGTTAGCGGTTTACAACTATACCCAGCATGTCGCCGAGCTGTTTGTAGTAGGTACTCAGGTTCATGATCAGTCTCAACACCCTGTCAACTTCCTGCGGGTCGGTAACCAGGCGCAGCTTTTCGCTCTCCTGCTTTAGCAACAGCTCTGCATTTCTCCGCTTCAGGCGCAATACGGCTCTTTCGGCGCCATAAGACAACAGATCGGTTTCCCGGGGCACATAAACCTGGTGCGTTTCCCAGTTGGGGCTGATTTCGTAAGGCTCTGAGAGCAGCGAAATGGCTTCTGTCCTAATCTCTTCTTTCGGGTAGGTTATAAAATCGTTGGCAGTCGGAAGCGTACCCTCATTCAGCTTCTGCTTTACAAAATCGATGATCTGGATGTAAAGCGGCGTAATAAATTCGATGTCGTCCAGCTGCTCCAGCATGTA
>DATBUF010000007.1:0-2661 GCA_036516435.1 Pontibacter sp. | reverse complement strand
CACCATAAAGTCGAGCTTAGGTCCGTAAAACGCAGCCTCGCCCAGTTCGGTTACAGTTGGCAGGCCTTTCTCTTCACAGGCCTCTATAATGGCGCGCTCGGCTTTCTCCCAGGCCTCGTCAGAACCAATGTATTTCTGCTTGTTCTCCGGGTCACGGAGTGAGATCTGCGCGGTATAGTCTTCAAAACCAAGCGCCTTGAATACGTACAGCACCAGGTCAATTACTTTGGTAAACTCTTCCTTTACCTGGTCCGGGCGGCAGAAGATGTGTGCATCGTCCTGCGTAAAGCCACGCACGCGGGTTAAGCCGTGGAGCTCGCCACTCTGCTCGTAACGGTACACGGTACCAAACTCTGCTAGGCGAACCGGCAGCTCTTTGTAAGAGCGTGGTCGCGTTTTATAGATCTCGCAGTGGTGCGGGCAGTTCATCGGCTTCAGGAAGAACTCTTCTCCCTCATTCGGCGTCTTGATTGGCTGGAAAGAATCGGCTCCGTACTTATCGTAGTGGCCGGAAGTAACGTATAGTTCCTTGCTGGCAATGTGCGGTGTAACCACAGGCTGATAACCTGCTTTCATTTGGGCTTTGCGCATAAACTGCTCCAGGCGCTCGCGCAGCAGTGTGCCCTTTGGCAACCACAACGGCAAGCCCATTCCTACTTTCTCAGAGAAAGCGAACAGTTCCAGCTCTTTGCCCAGTTTGCGGTGGTCGCGTTTCTTAGCTTCCTCCAGGCGCTCCAGGTGCTCGGTCAGTTCTTTTTGCTTCGGGAACGTGATGCCATAGATACGGGTAAGCTGCTTGTTCTTTTCATCGCCGCGCCAGTAAGCACCGGCAACGTTCATGATTTTGGCAGCTTTTATAAAACCGGTGTTCGGGATATGAGGTCCGCGGCACAGGTCTGTAAAATTGCCCTGCTCGTAAAAAGTAATGCTTCCGTCTTCCAGGTCCTTGATCAGGTCCAGCTTATACTCATCCCCTTTCTTTGTGAAATAATCTACAGCCTCAGCTTTCGATACTTCACGGCGCTTAAACTCATTCTTATTGCGTGCCAGTTCCAGCATCTTCTGCTCTACTTTGGCAAAATCCTCCTGCGAGAAAGTGCGGTCGCCCAGGTCTACATCGTAGTAGAAACCGTTCTCTACGGGTGGTCCGATACCGAACTTCACGCCAGGATATAGTTCTTCCAGGGCCTCCGCCAGCAAGTGTGCCGACGAGTGCCAGAAGGCATTTTTTCCCAGATCATCGTTCCAGGTGAGCAGTTGCACCGTAGCGTCCTCCGTTATGGGGCGTGTGGCGTCCCAAACGGTGTTATTAACTTTTGCGGCCAGCACGTTACGCGCCAGACCTTCGCTAATGCTTGATGCAATCTCGTAGCTTGTCACCCCTTTCGGATATTGGCGAACAGAGCCATCTGGTAATGTGATGTTGATCATGTATAGTTTTATTGACTCGTGATGTTATCTGTTTCAGTTGTCCTCAGCGTATCAGTCATGCGGGGCACAGGCCTTGTAAGTTTGGCCTTTAACCGGGCAATGCTATAGTTTGCAGCAGTGTACCCCGGCTGCAACGTTACTAATCGCTGGTATTGTTCTAACGCATTTATATTCTGTCCAGTTCGTTCGTAAGCGCTGGCCAGTGTTGCTACTAATTTAGTGTTACTGCTATAGTCTCTCGCTGCTTTTTCCAGGTGCTGTATAGTTCCGGCATAATCACCGCGGGCATACAAGAGCAAACCTGACTGAAAATGCGCTCCGCTCAGGCTATCTGCAAAAGTAAGCGCCTTGTTGTAGCTCCAGAGTGCGCTGTCCGGCTTGTGTACGGCCTGGTATAGTTGCCCTCTGAAAAACCACAGCAGACCATCTTTTGGTGTTTGCTTCATTGCCCGCTCCAGCTGTACGCGTGCCTCTTCATGCAGTCCCCTGTTTACGAGCGCACCCGCCAGGTCGCGGCGTGCTTCTTTAAAGTCCGGTGCCTGTTGCAGGGCCAGCTTATAGTTGGTTAACGCACGTGCAGTATCGCCCTGGGCTGCTGCTACACGCCCCCTGTAGTACAAGGCATAAGCATTGTCCGGCGAGAGTTCTAGTGCTTTCTTAACATAGGTAGCGGCCTGTTTTGGCTGCCCCAGTTGTACGTACAGGTCACTCAGCAATACATACAGAGCTGCACTTTCGTAGGAGTTGCGTTCTGCCCTGAGCGCCAGCAGCAAAGCCTCCTGTAGTTTACCGGTAGCACGCAATATCTGAGCTTTCAGAAAGAGATTCGCCATATCGTTCTTCTCCAACCGAATCGCTTCATTTACATCGCTTAGCGCCTGCTGAAAGTCTCCGTTCTGCAAAAGCAGCGCTGCTCTCCGGCTATACAGGTTGCCGTCCTGCCTGTTTCGGGCTATGGCATCATTCAGGTTACCAAGTTGAGCGGCAGGGTCGTCTGACACGCTGCTCAGGTCTACCATCTGCTCACCCGCCCCCTGGTTTACATCACAGCTGCTACCAGTTGCCAGCAAGGCAGTCAGTAACGCAGCAGCCGCACTTCTTTTAAAGGAAACACTATGTAACACCAGGTTCAGCATCAGCTCGCTAAATTAGGTATTATTTATGTAAATATTACGCTGCCACAGGTATCGCTCAAAAGAAAAGCCTGCTACTTCCGGTAACAGGCTCTGC
>DATBUF010000006.1:0-13715 GCA_036516435.1 Pontibacter sp. | reverse complement strand
AGTTCTGATAAAACTATAACTTATAGTATCTTTGTAAGATGAACTACCAGCAGAACACGGCTATAGTATAAGCCCTGTGTTCTGCCTTTGCTGTTTTGTGATAGAACTGAATGAAAGTATCTGATTTTTTAGAACTGTACCGCCTCGACAGCGTGGTGCAAACTATAGCCGAACGGCTGAAAACAAACGACTCCTACCGCCTGCAACTGAAAGGCATGGCAGGCAGCCTGGATGCTGTTCTGGCCTCAGCCGTTTATACCATAGATTCGCAGCACCAGCTTTTTGTACTTCACGACAAAGAGGAAGCGGCTTACTTTTACACCGACCTGCGTCACCTGCTCGGCGACGAGAAAGAGGTGCTCCTTTTCCCGACATCGTACAAGCGCCCCTATAGTTTCGAGGATACCGAGAATGCCAACATCCTGATGCGGGCCGAGGTGCTGAACCGGCTGAACCAGAAAAGTGGCAAGGGCGAGCTCATCGTTACCTACCCCGAGGCTCTGACCGAAAAGGTGATCAATAAAAAATCGCTGGTGGAAAACACGCTGGGGGCAAAGGTGGGCGAGAAGCTGGACGTGAACTTCCTGAGCGAAATGCTGGCTGAATATGGCTTCGAGCGTACCGAATTTGTGTATGAGGCAGGGCAGTATGCGGTACGCGGGGGCATTGTGGACGTATTCTCTTACGCCAACGATTTGCCTTACCGTATCGAGCTTTTCGGCGACGAGATAGAAAGCATCAGGACCTTCGACCCGGACACGCAGCTTTCGGTAGAGACCAAAAAGGTTATTTCCATCATCCCGAATGTGCAAACCAAGCTGCTGCAGGAAACCCGCGAGGCTTTTCTGGACTTTCTGCCAGCCAACACCAACATCTGGTTTAAGGATGTGCGCCTGACACTGGACGTAATCGGAGAGTACTTCGAGAAGGCATCCCAGGCTTTCGAGAAGATGATGGCCGGCAGTGGCGGCACCCAGATCGTATCAGACCCGGAGCAGTTGTTCCAGACACAGAAGCAGTTTAAAAAGCTGCTGGATAAATTTCATGTAGTGGAAATCGGCAAGCGGTTTTATTTTAAAGATGCTGAAGTTATCCAGTTCCAGGCCAAGCCGCAGCCCTCGTTTAACAAGGATTTTAAACGGCTGGTAAAAGACCTGCACGAGCACCAGGGCGATGGATTTGTAAACATCATTGCCACCGATTCGCCGCGCCAGATCAACCGCCTCACGACCATTTTCGATGAACTGGACCACGATGTACGTTTTCAGCACCTGGCTATCTCGCTGCGCGAAGGCTTCATCGACCAGACCCTGAAAATTACCTGCTACACCGACCACCAGCTCTTCGACCGCTTTTACCAGCACAAGGCCAAAACCGGGCACTCCAAGTCCAAGGCCATGACGCTGAAAGAGCTGCGCTCGCTGCAGCCCGGCGACTACATCACCCACGTAGACTATGGCATTGGCCGCTTTGCCGGTTTGGAGAAAGTGGAAGTAGGCGGGCGTTTGCAGGAAGCCATCCGGCTGGTGTACCGCGACGACGATTTGCTGTATGTCAGCATTCACTCGCTGCATAAAATAAGCAAGTACAGCGGCAAAGAGGGCGGCCCACCGAGCATGAGCAAACTAGGCTCGCCGGAGTGGGAAAACAAGAAGAAGAAAGTCAAGAGCAAGGTAAAAGACATTGCTGCCGAGCTCATTAAACTATACGCCAAGCGCAAAGCCGCACCGGGTTATGCGTTTACAAGAGATGGATTTTTGCAGGCAGAGCTGGAGTCGTCGTTTATTTACGAAGACACCCCTGACCAGGCCCGTGCCACCGAAGACGTAAAAGCGGACATGGAGCAGCCACACCCTATGGACCGCCTGGTGTGCGGCGACGTGGGCTTTGGCAAAACCGAAATAGCCATGCGCGCTGCCTTTAAGGCCGCCTGTGATGGCAAGCAGGTAGCCGTGCTGGTGCCTACCACGGTACTGGCCATGCAGCATTTTAAGACCTTCCGCGACAGGCTGGCCCAGTTCCCGGTTACAGTAGACTACATCAACCGCTTTAAAACCGCCAAGGATACCAAAGAAACCCTGAAGCGTGTGGCTGAAGGCAAGGTAGATATCCTGATCGGCACGCACCGCATTGTAAGTAAAGATATCCAGTTTAAAGACCTGGGGCTGCTGGTGATAGACGAGGAGCAGAAATTCGGAGTAAAGACCAAGGATAAGCTTAAGGAAATGCGTGTGAACGTAGATACCCTGACGCTTACGGCAACGCCTATCCCGCGTACGCTGCACTTCTCGCTGATGGGTGCCCGCGACCTGAGCGTAATTGCCACACCGCCACCCAACCGCCAACCCGTAAAAACAGAACTGCACGTATTCGACGAGATCCTGATCCGGGACGCCGTAGCCGCAGAGCTGAAGCGGGGCGGCCAGGTGTTCTTCGTGCACAACCGCGTGAAAGATATTGATGAGATTGCCAACATGATCCTGAAGCTGGTGCCGGATGCCAAAATCACATTTGCACATGGGCAGATGGACGGTGAGCTGCTCGAAAAGCGGATGATGAAGTTTGTGAACGGCGAGTACGACGTGCTGGTGAGTACCAACATCATCGAATCGGGGCTGGACATCCCGAATGCCAACACCATTATCATTAACCGGGCGCACATGTTTGGCCTCTCAGACCTGCACCAGATGCGGGGCCGTGTAGGTCGCTCAAACAAGAAAGCCTATTGCTACCTGCTTACTCCACCTGTAGCTGGCCTGGCAAGCGATGCCCGCAAGCGCCTGAGCACCCTGGAAGAATTCTCGGACCTGGGCGAAGGCTTTAAAATTGCCATGCGCGACCTGGACATACGCGGAGCCGGAAACCTGCTGGGTGGCGAGCAAAGCGGCTTTATCACTGACCTTGGTTTCGAGATGTACCACCAGATACTGGATGACGCTGTGAAAGAGCTGAAAGAGACAGAGTTCCGCGACCTGTTCCTGGGCGACAACCTGGAGCAGTTTGTAGAGCCAGTGCGCGAGTGCAACATCGAAACCGACATGGAAGTGCTGATACCCGACTGGTATGTAAGCAACATTTCGGAGCGCCTGAACCTGTACAGCAAACTCGACAGCGTGAAAGACCTGGATGAACTGGCAAAACTGACCGCCAGTATAGTTGACCGCTTTGGCCCGCTGCCAGTGGAGGTACAGAAGCTGGTAGACATTGTAAGACTGAGATGGCAGGCGCAGCAGTTAGGCTTTGAAAAACTTACGATCAAGAAGGAGGTAATGAAAGGCTACCTGCCAAGCGAAAACAACGACAAGTATTTTCAGTCTGATGCCTTTGGCAATATTCTGAAGTACGTGCAACAGCATTCGCGCCGCTCCCGCCTGAAAGAATCGAAAGACAAGCTCATCGTTATAGTAGAAGACATCAGAAGTATAGCTGATGCGCGCGAGGTGTTTGAAGATCTCGGAGTAGCAGAAATAATCCGGCAGAATTAATACCTGAGTACTAGTATTAGAGTTTTCTATTTCTTAGATTACGTCAATATAATCTACCTTTATTCCGAGACATGCCTCAGATTATGATACATTCTGAGGCATGTCTCGTACTACTACTGATTGCAGGCCAAAATGTCGAATGCTAATGCCAGAACCAGTAAGCACCGCTGTTTCCCCTCTCGGGCCTATTTTCCGGTCTCTGCCTGCTGCCTATCTGGTAATGAGCCCCGATCTGCTTATACTGGATGCCACAGATGCTTACGTCGCGGCTACCGCTTCAGAGCGCGACAAGTTCGCTAATAGGCACATACTCGATGCTTTTCCGGAAACATCCAATGCTTCACACCAGGATGCCAAGGCAGGATTGCAGGAGGCTCTGCAACAGGTAAAAACGAACAAGCAACCCCATACCTTACCTTCGATACGGTATGACATAGAGTTGCCATCAGGCCTCTACGAGGAGCGCATCTGGGAAACCACACTATGGCCTATAACTGATGTGACAGGCAACCTGCAGTACATTGTACTTGAAACCAAGGATGTAACGGCGCACAGGCAACAGGAACAGGAAAATACCTTCAACAGGAAACGACTACACCTGCTTGCCCAGGCCACCGACGCTGTAACCTGGGAGTACGATGTCAGGAACAAAACGCTTTGCTGGGGCGGAGCCCTGGAACAGGTATTCGGGTATACGCCGGAAACTATACCGTCGGGAAAAGATACCTGGAAAGAGCTGATATACCCCGATGACCTGGCCCGTGTGCAGGAAAGCCTCCGGCAGGCAGAACAAGTCAAGAGCAATATCTGGACAGGTAAGTACCGCTTCCGGAAGGCAGATGGCACGTACGTACAAATACTGGATCAGCGCTACATTATATTCGACAGCAGGCAGCATGCCAGGAGCATGATAGGCTCCCTGATAGACATTTCCGGGAACAGGAGGAATGGTTTGGAAGAGGCAGAGAACGACAAACGTTTTCTGCACCTGCTCGAGGTGCTTCCTTTTATGGCCTGGACTGCTGCGCCAAACGGGCAGATACTGCACTTTAACCAGGCGTGGCACAGCTTTACAGGCATGCCTAAAGGCCATACTGACAGGTGGGTTTCATACGTACATCCGGAGGATACGGCTAACGTATTAACGACATGGCACGAGGCCATACGGTTGGGCACCCCCTTCGAGGTAGAGTACCGCATTCTGAACCAGTATGAACGGAACTACCAGTGGTTTATGGAACGCGCTGTACCTATGTACGACGAAGCAGGCAAGGTAAAACTCTGGATCGGGACTTATACCGACATAAACGGGCAAATGCAGGCGTCACCTGATCTATAGCTTTATACCCGGCATACGCTATCATACTATAGCATTTAAACAGGCACTTTTTTCTTTAAATTTACCCAGCATCCACCTACCAGAACCTGCATAACCTTTAATTGATGCCAGCACTGCAACTACCCCAGTTACCTGAACTTAGCCTGATTTTCCGGAAGCTACCCGGTTTGTACGCCATTCTGTCTCCGGACCTGCTGGTGCTGGATGCAACAGACGCATACCTGAGTGCACGCTGTATGCTGCGTAGTAACCTTCAGAACCAGTCGCTCATACAAACTTTTTCCTGCGCATCATCCCTGTTACACACGCCACCTGTACAGGCGCTGGAGCACTCGCTGCAACAGGTACTGCTACACAGGCAGCCGCACCACATCCCGGTGTTCTGCTACTATGTAAACCTGCCAGAGGCAATGGGCAGCGGGCATAAGGAGTGCCTGTGGAGCGTGACACATACCCCCATTGTAAGCCAGGAAGGCACCCTGCTCTACATCCTGCACGAGGCTTGCGAAATAGCTGAAAAACATCCCGCTGCCCTCGGGCAACATACAGGCATGTATGCAACACTGCTCAGCAACATGGTAAATGCTGTGTCGTGGGAGTACGACCCGGTGCACAACAAAATGTACTGGGGGCCTGCTCTTAAAGCTACCTTCGGCTACACTCCTGAAGAGATGGGCCCGGGAGGCGAATCATGGGACGAGCGCGTACACCCCGATGACTTTGAGGCCGTGCAGGAAAGCATAGAACAGGCTAACAGGAGCGGAAGCAAGATCTGGACAGGTGAATATCGCTTTCGTAAGGCAGATGGCACCTATGTGCCGGTGCTGGACCAGGGCTACATTGTGTACCAGAACGATGGTCGCCCCATTCGTACCCTGGGCTCTATCATAGATTTGTCTGAAGGCCTGAGAGCAGAGCAGATACTAAAAGAAAGCGATACCCGTTTCCGGCACCTGCTGGAAGTATTGCCGCACATGGCCTGGCTAGCCGACCCGAACGGCAAGATTCTGTACTTCAATAAAAACTGGTACAGCTACACTGGCATGAGTGCTGACCAGACCGAAGGCTGGGCCAGCGCAATTCACCCAGAAGACACAGCCACTGTACTTACAGAGTGGTTTAACATGCTGGCCACCGGCGTAACCTACGAAATGGAGTACCGGCTGCGCAACCATCATGACAAGGGTTACCGTTGGTTCTTAGAGCGCGGAGTACCGATGCATGACTCAGATGGCAAAGTACAGTTCTGGGTAGGCACCCTCACCGATATAGAAGAACAGAAACAAGCCATAGATCGCATTCGCGAAAAAGATCTGCAGCTCGAAAATATCCTGAATCATTCGCCGGCGCATTTGTGTATGCTACATGGGCCCGAACACATTTGCCACTACGTTACGCCAGGCATCAGCCTTTATTATGGCAACCGGCAGTTTCTTAACAGACCGGCACACGAGGTGTGGCCCGAACTAAAAGAAACCAACTTCTTGAAAATACTGCATGAAGTGTACACTACCGGCAAAACTATACGGGTAAGCGAGTACAAACTGAGCATAGACCGCCTGCGCAACGGCCAGACAACAGATGTATACCTGAACCTGGAATATCGTCCGCTGATACGGAACGGACAGCCCGAGGGCGTACTTGCCTCTGCCATTGAGGTAACTGAACTGGTGCAGACCAAGCAGAAAGCAGAGAAACTGGCGCTCGCCCTGCAGGAAGGAAAATCCTGCATCTGACATAGCCGGAGCATAAAACGACACTTAAAACAGGGACACGACACCTGGTATCATACCAGCTATAAGTAACTCAGACGGAACAATTTATGGAGCCACCTGTTGAAAGGTTCCTGCGCGCTGTATATTAAGCCGGAATTTCCGTAAATTCGGGACGCCGGAGCGAGGCAGTTTAGTTGATGTTACTTAAACTTAACATTGTTTTAGCTGTAGCACCCATTTTATTTCATACCTTGAGTAAATTTATAGATCGAGCAGAAACAATCTCTAGACCATGAAGCGACTGAAAACGATATTATTGATAGACGACGACGAGACGACCAACTATCTGAACCATCGCCTGCTTTCGCGTATGAACACTGCCGATGAAATACGGGTGGTAACCAACGGCGAGGAAGCACTGGAATACCTTGGGAAAGCTTTTGCTGATGAAGAAGGATACCCCCGCCCGGACCTGATCTTTGTTGATATCAAGATGTCGGTGATGGATGGTTTTGAGTTCCTGGAGGAGTACCAGAAATTTGATGAGACAGACAAGAACAGAACTGTTATGATGATGCTCACCTCATCAGCCAGCTTCTACGACCTGGAAAAACTAAAGCAGTTCCCGGATGTGCTGAAGCACTATTCCAAACCGCTGGCGGAAGCCGACGTGCGCGAAATAATAGAGGAACACTTTTAAGAAAATACACCTTTTTCACCACAACGGGATGCCTTCAGCACAGAAGGGCATCCCGTTGTGGTTTCAGGGCTGACACTAACTATAGCCCCGCCTGCCTCGTACTGTTTAGTAACTGCCATATGGTAGAAACTACTCTAAACACAACACGACGATGGCAAACTATAATGACGAAGAAAACCACCGCATAGGCCGCGAACTGCACGGCCGCGATAAAGAAATACAGCAACGCTACGGATACAGGCCCCAGAAAGACCGGAAATGGGACGAGGGGAACTACTTCCATACCGGGCCCAGCCGCTCAGGCGCGCAGGATCGGGGCAGCAGAAATAATGCAGCCGGACCAGCACAGCATGGTACGTACCACCGCGGCGAAGGCGCTCACCTGAACGACCACTACGGCAGCCGCCCTAACAGCGCCTACCGTAACGAGCGCTCCTACCTGGATTATGGTGATACTTACAGCGCACGCACATACAATCCGCAGCAAAATACGGGTGGTTCGCAGCCTGGCAACTATAACGAGCCCCCTTCACGGCCTTACGAACTATGGAACGATGTGCCCGGCGGACGCAGCCGTTACAAAGAGTCGGACTACCGCTATGGCAGCGGCTCACATAACTGGTACCGCGAGGGCCGCTACTCACCCGACGAAGCACCTGCCACCCCACGCGATGACCGGGGCTTTTTCGACAAGGTACGCGATACCTGGAACGACATCATGCATGCTGACGACCCGGATTACCAGGCACGCCACAGCAGCCGCACCACCCCTGAAGACCGCATCAGCTCCCGCGAGCGCTATGGCTCTGAGCCGTACCGCAACCGTAACTTTGACCGGGGCTATGAAGGCGGCCCACGCTGGGCAGACGAAACCGACTCCGGAAAGGATAATTACTACGATGACACGGACAAAACCCAACGTTATAGAAGGTAGTTGCGTATAGGTGAGCAGGTTAGATAGATTGGTTATAGATTAGTTTTAGTTAGTAAGCGAAGCAGGCACCACCTGCTTCGCTTTTTTTATACCCACCAATCTGTAAATCATTCATAAACATCCTGTTAGCACTGCCGTAAATTTAAAGAGCAGGTTCATCTGGCACTACAGGTAAGCTCCGCATGCTAGCTTCTGAAAGGATAATCAACTGCATGCAAACTATAGCTGATGATAGTTGCTCTGCTGTAGCATAGTTACCGGCAAGAGCAGGTGTTTGAGAGATGCGAATAAATCCGCGACAGTATAACCACAATACCTATGAGAGACGAGCGAGACAATAGAGGCAGAGGAGATTGGCAGCGTGGCATACACAGAGACCAGTACCATCAGGCGCAGCACAACCAAAATGCCACTAACCGTTGGGGAGAGCCACACCCGCTGATGGGACCACAGCCACACGAATGGCACTGGCAACAGGAACGGGACAACCTGTACGGCAGCAACATCCGTGATAACTGGCAACCATTTGAGCAATATCCTAACCGGCATCCTGAAGGGCAAGCCAGATACAGCAATCAGGAACAAGACTGGCATCGCGGCAATCGGGATGCTAGCCGGCACGACCAGCACGCCGAAGACCGCTGGCACCCGGACAGGTTTGCGCAGCATCATCCAGAGCAGCCCTACCACCAGGAGCCATTTTACCGGGAACAGCGCAGAAGAAGGCCCTAGCGGCACAGTACAAACTATAGCTTTTGACAGAGAAGTTGCAGCTAAAACCGCTGCCGCACGCCTACGCCTATAGATACCAGTTCCGGCAGGCCAGGCACCAGGTTTACAGAAAACTCAGTTTGCCTGGTTAGCTGGTAGTTATACTCCAGCTCGCCGGCATACCAGATAAACTTGTATTGCCAGTTTCCGCGCCGGTTAAAATAGCCATCATCCTGGTAACCTTCAATCCGGTTCCAGTCATGGCGGTATACTAGGGTGGGCCCGATGCCCCCATTCATCGAGTGTTTGTTCTTCTGGAAGATGAGTCCGCGCCAGCCAATATGGGTGAACCCCGCAAAAGAAGCCGAACAGTCGGCGTACAAGCCCTGCTCTATGCGGATGGCATGCTCCTGACCAACTATAAACCGGTCGTAACCAACTATAGCGCCATAGTTCAGGGTAATGTATCCGCCTTCATCCAGGCGGTTGGGAAAGATCTCCGGGTGCGGACTTTCCTTCAGGTGCACCGACAGCCCGAATAGTTTTACCGTAAAGGCATTTTTATAGGTTGTATCTGCGTCCTGGGCCTGCACTGGCCGGGCAACTACAAAGAGGCATAAGATCAGGAAGTAGGCGCAGCGGTGCATCATGTTGCTACTATACGTAATTTCAGGCTGGTGAGAAAAGCATGCGTACAGGAAGTATACCCGGCTATAGTTGTGCTATCTCTCCCGGCAAAGTTCGAATTTTATAGTTCTGACTGCAAATCTGTTGTTCCTGTTTTGAGGCAGCTATAGTTGCATGTGGGATGGGGCAGTTTATGAGCAGCTATAGTTGCAGGCACCAACGCCACAATACGATAGTTTCACATCAATCCTGCCCAAACCTTTGTACCTTTGCAGCTATAGTTATGAAGCCACTCGAAGACCTACTGCAACAGATAAGAGCCTGCCGCATTTGCGAAGAGCACCTGCAACTGGGGCCGCGCCCGGTGCTGCACGCAGGCACCACGGCAAAGCTGCTGATAGTGGGGCAGGCACCGGGCACCAAAGTACACGCCAGCGGCAAACCCTGGGACGACCAGAGCGGCAAACGCCTGCGCCAGTGGCTGGGCCTGGAGCCAGAGGTATTTTACGACGAGCGCAAAGTAGCTATAGTTCCGATGGGCTTCTGCTACCCGGGCAAGGGCAAAAGCGGCGACCTGCCTCCCCGCCCCGAGTGTGCCGCACACTGGCACCAGAAACTGCTGGCGCTGCTCCCCAACATTGAGCTTACACTGCTGGTAGGCAAGTATGCACAGGACTATTTTCTGGGCAACCGGGCACAGGCCAACCTGACGCAAACTGTAGCCAACTGGCGGGCGTATTTACCAGCCTACATGCCCATGCCGCACCCATCGCCGCGCAACCAGTTCTGGGTGAAGCACAACCCCTGGTTTGAGCAGGAGGCTGTGCCCGAACTGCAGGAGCAGGTAAGGCAATTACTCTCTCAACTATAAAATGAGTATCTTCGTTGCAGAAGATTCGGGATACTAAACACCACAACTATGGCAACTTTACCCACCAGCAAACTACCAGATGTAGGTACCAGCATTTTTACTGTTATGTCGGCACTGGCCAACGAGCATAAAGCAATTAACCTGTCGCAGGGCTTCCCGGACTTTAACTGCCCGGACGAACTGATGGAGCTGGTGACCAGGTACATGCACGAAGGCTTTAACCAGTATGCCCCCATGCCGGGCATGCCGCAGCTGCGCGAGAAAATCAGCGTTAAAACAGAAAAAATGTACGGCTACCGCCCTGACCCGAACACGGAAATAACCGTAACCTCGGGCGCTACCGAAGCATTGTTTGCCGCCATTACGGCCATCGTAAAGCCTGGCGACGAGGTGGTGGTACTGGAGCCTTGCTACGATTGCTACGCTCCTGCCATACGCCTGAGTGGTGGTATTCCGGTGTATGTGCCGCTGGCGCTGCCCGGCTTTTACGTAGACTGGGACCTGGTAAAGCGCAGGATATCTTCTAAAACGCGCCTGATTATTGTAAACACGCCGCACAACCCGACCGGAGCCGTGATGCACAAAGCTGACATGGACGAGCTGGCCCGCATTGTAGATGGCAATGATATTTTTGTGATCAGTGATGAGGTATACGAGCACATGGTATTTGACGGGCAGCAGCATTACAGCGCCTTGCAGCACCCCATCCTGCGTGAGCGAAGCTTTGTAATTTCCTCGTTCGGGAAAACCTACCACACCACCGGCTGGAAGATAGGGTATGCCGTAGCGCCACCTGCGCTTACAGCAGAGCTGCGCAAAATGCACCAGTTTATCACGTTCTGCACTGCTACGCCGCTGCAACTTGCCATTGCCGATTTCATGGACAACGAAGCCCATTACCTGAGCCTGCCCGACTTTTACCAGCAGAAGCGCGATGCGTTCTGTGAACTGCTGGCACCTTCCCGGTTCGAGTTGCTGCCATCGGCGGGTACTTATTTTCAGTTGCTGAAGTACGATGCCATTTCAGGTGAGCATGACCAAGAGTTTGCGAAACGATTGGTGCGGGAGATCGGGGTTGCAGCTATACCCGTGTCCGCGTTCTACCACGACAAAACCGACCATAAGTACCTGCGCTTCTGCTTTGCCAAGGGCCAGGAAACACTCTGCGCCGCCGCCGAAAAACTGGTGCAACTATAGGTTTGATTGTTGATTGTTGGTTGTTGGTTGTTGGTTGTTTTACAACTCCACATTCATAATTCGTAATTCATAATTCAAAGAAATGGACCTGCGGGTAACGATTGTACAAACAGATTTGCACTGGCACGACGCCGTTGCGAACCGGAACATGCTGGCCGACAAACTGGCTGCCGCCGCTCCGGCAACAGACCTGATCGTGCTGCCCGAAATGTTTTCGACTGGGTTTAGCATGGATGCGCCAGCTCTGGCCGAACCTGCTGAAGGCGACACGCTGCAATGGATGCGCGAACAGGCTGCAAAGCATAATGCCGTAATTACCGGAAGCATTATAGTGCAGGAGCAGGAACAGTATTTTAACCGCCTGTACTGGGTGCGCCCCGATGGGAGCTTCGCACACTACGACAAGAGGCACCTGTTCCGGATGGCGAAAGAACATCATACTTATACCCCCGGTGGCAAGCGCCTGCAGGTAGAGCTGAAAGGCTGGACCATTTGCCCGCTGGTGTGCTACGACCTGCGCTTCCCGGTGTGGAGCCGCAACACCGCTGAACCCTACGACCTGTTATTGTATGTAGCCAGCTGGCCGAAAGCACGCAGCCTGGCCTGGCGTACGCTGCTACAGGCCCGCGCCATTGAGAACATTGCCTACACGGTTGGAGTAAACCGCATCGGCACTGATGGCAACAACCATCCATATTCCGGCGATTCTGCCATTATTCACCCGAAAGGGCACAAGCTGCTGGAGACAACGGAGCAGGAGGGCATCCTTACCATCACGCTCAGCAGGCAGGAACTACTCGATTTCAGGGAAGCGTTTCCGGCGCACCTGGATGCTGATGAATTTACTTTGCAGCAGTAACCTTGTGCCGTTAAAAGGAGGATGGTGATAAGTCTCCTTTTAGCGGCAAGAATAGCTCTGAACTATACACCACCAACTATCCTACTGGTAATCAACCTATCGGCTCAACTTTACACCTGCAATACAGTATAGAAAAAGCACGTTGTATACCTATGAGACTTCTCCTGCTATTCCGCCCGGTTGCTATAGTTGCGTTGCTTTGCCTGCTTGGCTTGGCGGCACAGGCGCAACACGTAAACGTAGTAAAGTTTGATAAACTGCAGGCGCTCCGCAACGCTCCTTCTGATACCCTGTATGTGGTAAATTTCTGGGCAACCTGGTGCGGTCCCTGCATCCGGGAAATACCCTACTTCGAGGCGCTGAACCAGCAGTACCAAAACCGGCCGGTGCGCACAATTTTAGTAAGTATGGATGCCGCAGAAGATCTGCAGAAAGTAAAAGCGTTTATGCAGCGCCGTAAAATAGCTTCAGAAGTATGGTTGCTGGATGAGGCAGACGCCAACTCCTGGATAGATAAGCTGGAGCCAAAGTGGAGCGGCGCCATACCGGCTACCATCCTCTTCAACAACAAGCGCGGGCAGTACTACTTTGCAGAAAAAGAGCTGAAGGAAACCGAGCTGCAGGACCTGATGAAGCAATTTAAACCATAAACTATACTTCTATGAAAAAATCTAACTTACTGCTGGCATACACTTTTTGCCTGCTGCTGCTCGGGTTTATAGTTGCTGCTGTGCCAGCCAATAACAACGGCTACCAGGTAGGCGATATGGCCCGCGATTTTAAACTGAAGAACGTGGACGGCAACATGGTGTCGATGGCCAACTATAAAGATGCGAAAGGTTTTATAGTGACGTTTACCTGCAATACCTGCCCCTACTCTGTAGCGTACGAAGACCGCATTATAGCGCTGCACAACAAATACGCCCCTAAGGGGTACCCCGTAATAGCCATTAACCCGAACGATGTAACCGCATCACCGAAAGACTCTTATGCCGATATGCAGCAGCGCGCCAGCGAGAAGAGCTTCCCTTTCCCGTACCTGCACGACGAAACACAGGAGATTACCAAAGCTTACGGCGCCACCCGCACACCACACCTGTACATTGTGCAGAAACAGAAGGACGGCACATTTAAGGTAGCCTACATTGGCACTATAGACGACAACAGCCGTGATGCCGCTAAAGTGGAGAAGAAGTACGCCGAGGCTGCCCTCGACGAACTGGTAGCAGGCAAACCCGTTAGCCAGCCAAACACCAAAGCTATTGGCTGCACCATTA
>DATBUF010000005.1:0-19054 GCA_036516435.1 Pontibacter sp. | reverse complement strand
GGTGCTATGCCGCAGCCTGCCCTGGCGCCGACCGGTCCTAACATCCAGCAGAACATCGGCAAAGCCAAGCCATCGCGCACTTACCAGGACCTGCTGAAAAACCGCTACGACGAGCAGCTGTTCGACTACTTTATGCAAACACAGCTGAAACTGGTGAGTGTGGACGGGAAACAGGAGAACGTGGGCCAGCCTGCAATCGTGAAGAGCGTGGAAGTATCGCCGGATGGGCAGTACCTGCTGGTTGAGACCATGCAGAAACCTTACTCGTACCTGGTGCCTTCGTACTACTTCCCTTATAACGTGGAAGTGTGGAGCCGCGACGGTAAAGTAGTAAAGCAACTGGCCCAACTACCGCTAGCCGAGGATATTCCGATTGCATTTGATGCCGTGGCGAAAGGGCCGCGCAGCTATAGTTGGAGACCTGATAAGCCAGCCACACTTTACTGGGCCGAAGCACAGGATGGAGGCGATGCGAACAAGGAAGTAGCCGTACGCGACATCGTGTATACGCTGGATGCTCCCTTTGCTGCAAAACCGGCCCAACTGGCTTCTACTAAGTACAGGTACCGTGGCGTGCAGTGGGGTGAAAATATGGCGCTGGTAAACGAGCGCTGGTGGAAGACGCGTACCGAGCGCGTAAGCCTGGTTGATCCGGCGAAACCTGCCAAAGCTACGGTACTGATCGAACGTTCTTATGAGGATGGTTACAACGATCCGGGTTCTCCTGTGTTCACCAAAAACAAGTATGGCCGAAGCGTGTTGCTGACGGATAAAAAAGGCCAGCATATCTACATGATTTCGGAGGGTGGTTCGCCGCAGGGCAATCGTCCATTCCTGAGTGAGTTTAACCTGAAGTCGAAGAAGGCCAACATCCTGTTCCGTTCCGAAGCGCCGTACTACGAGCGTCCGGTGGACATCATTGACCTGGGGAAAAAGCAGATCATCACCCGCAGAGAGTCTGAAAAAGATGCACCGAACTACTTTGTGCGCGACCTGGGCAAAAAACAACTGACGCAGGTAACGGCATTTCCGCACCCAACCCCACAACTGGAAGGCGTGCAGAAAGAGATGCTGCAGTACGAGCGCAACGACGGTGTAAAGCTGAATGCTGTTTTATACTTGCCAAAAGACTATAAGAAAGGCGACAAGCCACTGCCGATGTTGTTGTGGGCTTACCCGCGTGAGTTTAAGAATGCAGCTACTGCCGGCCAGGTGAAAAGCTCGCCTTACGAGTTTACGCGCATCAGCTCCGGCTCGCCGCTGTTCTGGGTAACGCAGGGCTACGCCGTGCTCGACAGAACCGACATGCCTATAGTTGGCGAAGGCGATGCACAGCCTAACGACACTTATGTAGAGCAGCTGGTAGCCAGCGCTAAAGCCGCCATCGACAAAGTAGTAGGCATGGGCGTAGCAGATCCGAAGCGCATTGCTGTAGGCGGCCACTCGTATGGCGCGTTCATGACGGCCAACCTGCTGGCGCACTCCGACCTGTTTGCTGCCGGTATTGCCCGCAGCGGGGCCTACAACCGTACGCTTACGCCATTTGGCTTCCAGCAGGAAGAGCGCTCTTATTGGGAGGCTCCGGAAGTATACTACCAGATGTCGCCGTTCTCGTACGCAAACAAAGTGAAAACGCCGATCCTGCTTATTCACGGCGAAGCTGACAACAACTCTGGTACGTTCCCGGTGCAGAGCGAGCGTTTCTACAACGCCCTGAAAGGCCACGGCGCTACTACCCGCCTGGTGTTCCTGCCGCACGAAAGCCACGGTTATGCTGCCAAAGAATCGATCCTGCACATGTTGTGGGAGATGGATGCCTGGCTGAACACTTACGTGAAAAACAGACCGGTACAGTAAAAGAGGTTTGTATAGTTAACTCAAGTTGCGATTACCAGTCCCTACAAGAAGGGGATTTTGCAACAGAGTAGGTGGTTGTCCTCCTCGGAGGGGCTAGGGGTGGGTTTACTCCTGCACTGCATTAGTAAATCGCAACTTGAGTTTGTTAATAAATGCCCCGGCCATATACTGGCCGGGGCATTTATTTTTAGAACCGGGTCAGTTCAGGTTGCTGTCTGATGCTTCCAGGCAAGAGGCTGTTGTTGGTGCAGTGCCGGGTTCTGGTTCAGGAGGCTGGCTAGAGCACTATAAATCTGCGGATGCTCCTGCTGTAGCAATAGCGGTAGTTCAAAAAAGAGCTCAACAGCTACTGCAAAAAACTCGTGCTCGTCCGGGGCGGTGCAAAGTCTCCTGAAGCTGCTTTTTTCTGCCTGTATGTGGTTGCGGGTTGCTTCTGATACGTTTGTCCAGAGCTGCAGGTACTCCCTGTTCAGGAAATCATACTCCTTGTTCCGGATGCTGTTTTCGAGGTGCAGGGCATGTGCCATTTCGTGTAACCCCAGGTTAAGACCATCGGCAGGGTTATAGTTGCCTGTCTCAAAATCGCGCCAGGAGAGCACAATCAGACCGCGCATGTTTACTTCATCGCAATGGAAGCGTTTGTAAATAGTAGAATAATACCGGTCCGGGTAAATAATAAATGTCTTGAAATGGACAAAGTAGACCTCCTGCAACCCGAAGGTAAGCTGCACAGCAGAGGCGGCAATCTTCACTTTCATGTCAGTGGTAATCTCCATGCCCTTGCCGCGGGGTATAAACTGCTTCTGCAGTATAAACCTGATGACGCGCTCCTCAAACTGTAGGCGCTGCTGCTGCGGTAAGGCACGGTAATAAGGCGTAGGCTAGCATCACTTCATTTTTAAGCGAATGTTGCTGCCGCCAACGCCGCAGAAAAAACTCCAGGCCATAGAAAAGCAGGGCAACAGCTAAGAGCTGCGGCAGCGTGACATCGGGTGTGAAAGCAGCATAAAGTAATGCTGCTATGAGTAAAAGTCTGAGTATAAAAAGCATGAACTATAACTTTACTTAAAGATACCAGCTACCTGTTGATTTCTAAGGAATTTATAGTCTTAAATTAGAAGCCTTATAGTTGATACTCTGCTCGGGGTATGTGCTGACAGGGTAACTATAACCAGTATTTACAGTATCTTATTTGGTACTTTAAGCATGTTGTGAACATCAAACAACCGTTATATGAAAAAAAGACACGTGTTACTTTCTTCTGCTGCGCTTTCCGGCTTGTTGCTGTCAGGTTGCAGCTCTTCTACCACTACTGCTGATGATGCCACTGCCACCACAACCAATACAGAAATGAACATGGGGCGTGGCCTGGACCTGGCCAATCTGGATACTACTGTAAACCCGTGTGAAGATTTTTACCAGTACGCGAATGGCGGATGGGTGAAGAACAACCCTATTCCGGCCTCCGAAAGCAGCTGGGGCTCCTTTAACGAACTGGCTGAAAAGAACAATGCTGTACTGCGCGAACTGCTGGCAGAGGCAGCATCTAACACTACAGCCGCAAGTGGCTCTGCTGCCCGGCTGATCGGCGACTTTTATGCCGTCGGGATGGATTCTGCTGCGGCCAACAAAGCGGGTATAACGCCTATAAAGCCTGAGCTGGACCGTATCGCTGGTGCTAAAACGACTGATGAACTCCTGAAAACGGTTTCTGATCTGAAAACTAAAGGTATCAGCGGCTACTTTACCATGTATGTAACCCAGGACGACAAGATCAGCACGCAATATGCGCTGTGGGCCATGCAGGGTGGGCTAGGCCTGCCGGACCGCGATTACTACCTGAAAGACGATGCACGTTCCAAGACCATCCGCACAGAATACCTGCAGCACCTGCAGCGCATGTTCCAGCTGATTGGCAGCGACGCAGCTACGGCACAGAAACAGGCCAGAACCGTGATGGACCTGGAAACAAAATTGGCCAGGGCCTCCAGAACGCGCGTGGAGTTGCGTGACCCTTACGCCAACTATAACAAAATGACCATCCAGGAATTTGCAAAACAAAACCCTAACCTGAAGGTAACGCAGCTACTGACAGGCATGGGCGCACAGACCGCAAAAGAGGTTATAGTTGGTCAGCCAGCTTTCTTTAAAGCCCTTAACGGCATGCTGAAGAGTGTACCCGTAGCCGACTGGAAAGCCTACACGCAGTGGCATGTTGCCCACACCATGGCACCTTACCTGAGCCAGGAGCTTGTGCAGGAAAACTTTAACTTTTATGGCAAAGTGCTGAGCGGTGCCAAAGAAATGCAGCCACGCTGGAAACGGGTATTGTATGCTACAGATGCCGCTTTAGGCGAAGCCCTGGGGCAACTGTACGTGCAGAAAACCTTCTCGCCGGAGGCCAAGCAGAAAGCCCTGGAGATGGTTAACAACCTGCAGGCAGCCTTTAAAGAGCATGTGCGCGACCTGGACTGGATGAGTGAAGCAACCAAAGAACGTGCACTGCAGAAGCTGAACGCCTTTGCCGTGAAAATCGGCTACCCCGATAAGTGGAAGGACTACAAAGACCTGGAGGTTGGCCGTGACTCTTACGCTGCCAACATAATGCGCGCTAACCAGTTCGAGTTCCGTGAAAATGTAGGCAAAATCGGGAAGCCAGTAGACAGAACGGAGTGGTTGATGTCGCCGCCAACAGTGAATGCCTACTACAACCCAAGCATGAACGAGATCGTGTTTCCGGCAGGTATTCTGCAGCCACCGTTCTTCGACCCCAATGCGGATGATGCTGTGAACTATGGCGGTATGGGCGCCGTAATTGGCCACGAACTTACCCACGGTTTTGATGACCAGGGAGCTAAATACGATTTTGAGGGCAACCTGAAAGACTGGTGGACGAAAGAGGACCTGGAGAAATTTAATGCCCGTTCCGCGATGGTAGACGCCCAGTACAGCGGCTATACCGTGTTGGATAACCTGCACGTAAATGGCAAACTAACGATGGGCGAGAACATTGCCGACATTGGTGGACTGAACATTGCGTATACGGCCCTTCAGAAAGCGTTAAAGGACAAGAATCCGGGTAAGATAGCAGGCTTTACACCGGAGCAGCGCTTCTTCCTGGCCTGGGCACAAATCTGGCGCATCAACATGCGCGATGAGGCGCAGAACCAGCAAATCCTGACAGACCCGCACGCCCCGGGGCGCTTCCGAACAAACGGGCCGGTATCTAACATGCCGCAGTTTTACGAAGCCTTTGGCTGCAAGCAAGGCGACAACATGTTCCAGGCTGAAAGTAACCGGGTAAAGATCTGGTAACAACTATAGCCATGAAAAGAAGCTGCAACCCGGGAGAGTTGCAGCTTCTTTTTTATCATATCTTAAACCATAGATAGCCTGAACTATAGTATCCTGATCTTGTGTGGTACAATTTCCTTGGGCCATTTGCTGCCATCTACCGGCTCGCTGGCAATCTTATCTACTACATCCAGCCCCTCTATTACCTCCCCGAAAACCGTGTATTCTGTGTCCAGGGATGGTTCGCCGCCTATCGTTGTATAAATTCTGACCTCTTCAGGGGTGTACTTTATTTTATGGGTCTCCTCCCAGGAGCGGAGTTGACTGAGCGGCACAATATTGCCCTGCACTATGTAAAAGTTGTGGGACGATGATTCCTTGTCCGGGTTGCGCTCATCGCCATAGCGGGCCATGGCCAGTGCCCCTTTTTTGTGTATGTACTTGCGGTTAAACTCCTGCGGTATCTTGTACACTCCCTGCTTCATTTTCCGGTTATCAGAGTCGCCGCCCTGTATGGCAAAATCCTTCACTACCCTGTAAAACTCCCCCTGATCGTAAAAGCCAAGCTTAGCCAGACGTACAAAGTTGGCGCGGTGCAGCGGCGTGTCTTTGTAGAGGCGTACTTTAATGTCGCCGTGGCGTGTACTGATAACAGCTAATGTATCATCCGGGTGCTCCTTGGCATATTGGGTAAGCTTCTCTACCACGTTCTCCGAGGTAAGCAGCTCTACGGCTGGCTCTTCAGCTTTGGGTGTGGTTTCAGCTTCTGTCTTCTTCTCCTGCTGGTTACAGGATGCCAACAGCATAATGCTGAGAACCAGAGCTATACTTTTTAAAGAAAATGCAGAGAACATAGTTTTCACGGTCTTGAGCTTTAGTTATGGTTGAAGATACAAAACTGCAGGTATAAATGCCAGTACGTAAACAGGCGTATATATGGATGAATTGCATTATGTTAATAAACTGGGATTTGCGTGTAACATACAGGATGGTGAACAGGGTATACCTCGCTATAATTTCAGGTTATTGCCTGGCAGGTGGTGTTGGTGTAAAGGTGGCATAACCGGTAGCTTTAAAGCAGGTGCATAGGTTTCTGAAAAACTTATGTACCGGGAAAGAAGCTGTTTGCAGCGCTGGTAGCTGCTTCGGCACATGAGCTGAGCGAGTGTTACTTATAGCCTTTTGTATGTATCAGTTACTCAGAATATTATTGATTACCCGGATTGCTTGACACCTATTTACATACACTTTAACACCTTAAGAACACCATGAAAAACACCTTACACAAGCGCACATCTCTGCGCACCCTCCTGTTTGGAGCTGCTGCCGTTGCAGTGTCCTGCACGTTTACTGCCTGCGACAGCGATGCCGTAGATGCTGTAGTTACCGAAGATGCTGTGGCACAGAACAGCCAGAACGGGACCCTGATTAACGGGCAGTATATAGTTGTATTTAAGAAAGGTAATGAACGCCTTTCCGGCACTGCAACCTATGCCCAGCGCGTAGAAATGGCCCGCCAGATAGGAGTGGAGGTATTCCGCGAAAACAACATTGCCAGCTACGAGATTGAGCACGCCTATGGGCAGGCTATAGTTGGCGTAGCCGCAAAATTAACCGCTGCTGATGTAGCCAGGCTGCAGGCCGATGAGCGCGTAGCCTACATTGAGCAGGACAGGGTAGTAGCCCTTGCCAAGCCTGGAACAGGTGGCGGCGGCTCAACTGGCGAGGAAATTCCGTATGGCATTAACCGTGTAGGCTCAGCCAGTGGCGCCGGTAAAACCGCCTGGGTAATAGACTCCGGCATAGACCTGGACCACCCGGACTTAAACGTAGACGTAGCCAGAAGCATAACTGTATTTACCAAAGGTAAAGATGCTGACTCAGCGGATGACGGAAACGGGCATGGCACGCACGTTGCCGGCACCATTGGTGCCATAAAAGGCAATGGCATTGGCGTAGTGGGCGTGGCTTATGGCGCTACTGTAGTTGCTGTAAAAGTGCTCGATAGCCGCGGAAGCGGCTCCTACTCAGGTGTAATTGCCGGCGTGGATTACGTGGCTGCCAACGGTAAGTCAGGTGATGTGGCGAACATGAGCCTGGGTGGACCAACTTCCGATGCACTGGATGCTGCCGTGAAAAATGCGGCGGGCAAAGGAATTAAGTTTGCTATTGCTGCCGGTAACGAAAGTGCTCATGCCAATACGTCTTCCCCGGCCCGGGTAGAACACCAGAATGTTTATACCGTTTCGGCAATGGACTCGCAGAACAGGTTTGCTTCTTTCTCGAACTATGGCAACCCGCCGGTAGATTACTGCGCACCAGGTGTCAGCATTAAGTCTACCTGGAAAGGTGGGGGCTACAACACCATCAGTGGTACATCTATGGCATCGCCGCACGTGGCAGGGCTTTTACTGCTGGGCAGCATCAGAACAGATGGCTACGTAACCGGCGACAGAGACAGTAACCCTGACCCGATTGCTCATCTGTAATATCAGTAAAGATTTTGTTTGCTTAAGTTTAAAGTTTGTGAAAAGGCAGCCACACGGCTGCCTTTTTCTATAGTTGCTTTCGCATTACGTAATCGTTCATCCAGTAGGGGCCAATCGGAATATCTTCTGCGTGATGCACGTGGTAACCGCAACGTTCATAAAATGCTTTGGCCTTGTTGTGCTTGTTCACATTCAGGTCCAGCAGTAGTCCACCCAACTGGCGCACTTCATCCTCCACTTTTCCGATCAGCAGTTTACCCAGCCCTTTGCCCTGGCAGGCGGGCAGCAGGTATAGTTTGTTGAGCTTGTATAGTTTCGCTGTTTCATCTTTTAAACTATAGCTGGCAAAGCCAAGCGGCGTTTCACCTTCGTACAGCAGCAAAAATGTCTGGCCGTCCTGCATTTGTTGCTGCAGGGCTTCCGAAGTGTAAATTACTCCGAACATGTAGTCGATTTGCTCCTGACTCAGTATAGGTTTATAGGTTGGCTCCCAGGTAGCTGTAGCCAGTGCCGCTATAGTTGGAACGTCGGATGCTGTGGCGGTGCGGATATGATACTTGCTCATGATGCAGAAACTATAGTTGGCAAGTTACGTGCTGCCGATATAAAAGCCAACCGCATCGTTACTTTGTGCTTTGGCCTTAAATGATACCTTTGTAAAACATCAACCTATAAACTATACATGAAAGCCATATACCTGGAAGCCATCAATTCCCCGTTTGTACTGATAGAGAAAGAGAAACCTGTAGCCGGTCCCGGCGAAGCTATAGTGCAGGTAAAAACCGCCGCTCTGAACCACCGTGATGTGTATATACAATATGGCCGCTACTTTATAAAAGAGTACCCAACCATACTGGGCTCTGACGGTGCCGGTATCGTTACCGAAGTAGGCGAGGGAGTAGCTGAAAGCTGGATCGGCAAAGAAGTGATAGTGGACCCGTCGAGCGATTGGGGCGACAACCTGCGTGCGCACGGGCATAATTTTAAAGTGTTAGGTATGCCGGAAGATGGTGCTTTTGCCGAGTTTGTAAGAGTGCGCGCCACCAATCTGCAGGAAAAGCCGGAACACCTGAGCTGGGAAGAAGCTGCTGCCTTACCACTGGCTGGCGTAACAGCTTACCGTGCCATGTTTACCAAATGCGGATTAAAAGCGGGCGAGAAGGTGCTGGTAACCGGAGCAGGCGGCGGCGTAGCTTTGTTTGCGGTGCAATTTGCTGTAGCTGCCGGTGCCGAAGTATGGGTAACATCCGGCTCTGAGGAGAAGATCGAAGCAGCCAAAAAACTAGGTGCAACGGGTGGTATCAACTATAAAAAAGAAAACTGGGGTAAAGAGCTGAAAAGCATAACCGGCGGCTTTGATGTAAGTATAGACGGTGCAGCCGGCGAAGGCTTTGTGCAGCTGGTAAAACTGGCAAAACCCGGCGGCAGAATTGGCATGTATGGTGGCACAACCGGTATGATCGGGCAAATTAACCCGGCTGAGATCTTCTGGAAGCAACTAACCATCCACGGCAGCACCATGGGCACCAACCAGGACTTTGCCGAAATGGTAGCCTTCGTGCGCGAGAAAAAAGTAAAGCCTATAGTTGACAGCGTATTCCCGCTGGAGCAAACCGAAGAAGCCATGCGCTACATGGAAGCCGGCAAACAATTCGGAAAGATCGTGATTAATGTGGGGTAGTGTTTAAGGGGGCTGTTGCTATAGTCGTCTGAATCAGGATGTTCAGGATTAGAGGATGAGCAGGATTTACAGGATTGGGCTTTTGCTATAGTTGGAGCTATAGTTCTATAGTTACCGTGTTTCAACAACCTCATTTGCTGTTTCGGGCATCTGTGTCCGAAACCCCTCTGCTGCGGACTTCCTAGTCCGCATTGCTACGGCTGTAGCTATAGTTCTATAGTTGCTGATAACCCACCCCTACCCCTCCCGAGAGGGGAATTGCTGCTATTGTTATAGTTTGGGTTACTTTTCTATAGTTACAGCCTATTATTGCGCCCGCCTATAGTTTGGCCCTCCGGCCCAGTTGAGTTACAAACTCAACATCATGGTTAGACACGGGTTGTAAACCCGCGCCAGCAAATAAACTTCTACCTTTGCTATAGTTGCGCTATAGTTTTATAGTTACAGATCAAGGAAGGACAGGTCGCGACCTGTCCCTACGGAACTACTACCACGAGAAAGGCTATGAAACTATAGACAAACAAACTATAGGCAAGCAGTTACTATCGAAAGATTTCAGTCTTTGGGTTGAGCGCCTTTGACTTGTTGCGGTGCCGCAGGCAATCCGACGCAGGAGGATAGCAAGAAGGCAGCAGCGCGATGCCCGAAGACGGGGCCTCCCGGCCGTGAGGGCACCAAAGCCAACTATAGAACTATAGGCAAGTAAAGCTCCCAGGAATACAGAAAGCTATGAAACTATAGGCTTGTTTCAAACCAGCAACTATAGCCAACTATAGAATTATAGCTTAAAGGCAGATAGTATCTAACTATAGTTGCAGTTTGTTCGGTGGTGGTAGTGGTGGCTGTAGTTGTATTGCCGGAGGAGCAGCGTACCTACGTAAGCAGTTGCCGGTTTCAGGTTGTTAACGCCTGTGCTTAAGGTTGTTGCCTAGGGTAGCCTATATAGCAGCAGTGAAATCTATAGAAATCAGGAAGAAAATAATGTACTATAAAGTTATGCTTGCATACTACATTTTGTTAATTTGGTACACCTTACAAACTATAGATCAAGCATGGCTACACAACAGGAATTTGAAAGCGCAGCAGAGCGCTCTAAAACTTTAACAGAGCGCCCGTCGAACGATGTGCTGCTGAAACTATATGCTCTTTATAAGCAGGGCTCGGAGGGCGACGTAAATACAGAGCGCCCCGGCGGGTTTGATTTTAAGAATATTGCCAAGTGGGATGCCTGGAAAAAGCTGGAAGGCAAGAGCCAGGAAGAGGCCCGCGCTGAGTATGTGCAGTTTGTAAATGAGCTGCTGGCCAAATAAGTAATCCCCAATTAACCTACCGCTTTTAAGCCGTGATCCGATAAAGGTCACGGCTTTTTTATTGCTGATAAATAGCATTAATTGCTGGCCCTTTTCTCAGTTCTGCCCCAGAGCCTCATGATGTATGGACCTCGTTCCCGAAGCCATTTATTGAGGAGGCATTTTAATTTAAAGGCACGAAGCTTAAATAGAAAAGGAGCCTGCATGGGCTCCTTTTCTATTTAAGCTTCCAGGTATGGCCGCAGTTGTAGCATTTATACTTGTGGCTTATAAAAGGCAGCGGAAACCCGAAAAGCAGGTAGCTCAGCGAGAAAACCGTTTTGTTATACTTCTCCTCGGCTATGTTATCGGAGTTGCATTGCGGGCAGGTAGTAGCTATGACGTGTTCCTGCATAGGTGGTGCCAGTTCTATGTTGTCATCCAGCAAAAACTCGCTGTAACCGCCTTGTATACGGTTAAGTACGGCACGTGCCTCTGCCTCATCCTGCTCCGTAACTTTCAGCTTTACGCCTCCTACTGCTACCGAGTAAAATGGCTGTGCGCCTACAATGTGCTCATCGCTCAGAAAACAGAGTATCCCCTCAGCCTCCAAACGACCCTTCATAATGTGGGCCTCGGTAGGCTCGTTAAAAGCAGCTATAGTTACTAAGCGTTCAGCCATGAGGTAAAGTGTAAGTTGGTTTCTGGAGAGCTATTGTTTCTTCTCTGGCAGGTCAAATGCCTGGGCATCGTGTTCAAAGTGGCCTTTGTGTGAGCCATCGCAGAAAGGCTTGTTGTTAGACAATCCGCAGCGGCAGATCGATACAAGCGTACGACCACCCAACCCGTATTCGTTTCCGGCCTTATCTACTATTTCAAAATCGCCTTCTATGCGCAGCGAGCCATTACTGTTTACGGTAATTTTAGTTTTAGACATGTTTTTAGCAGTATGTGTAAAACAAATATAGGCATTAAAACTTGGTTTCAGGTGCAGCTGGCAGGTATAAAATAACAGCGGCTGCAGGATAACTCCCTGCAGCCGCTGTTATTTAAACTAATGTTTCGCTTACCCTAGTTGCTATACAGGTAAGTGTACATCTCTGCTTTGCCTGATGGCGGTGTAACAGTCTGGCTTGTCGGATAGCCACGCTCATCGTACTTGTAAGAGTAGCTGTAACGATAGGTCTTTTTGTTGCTGTGCACCAGCGTAGATGCCACCGTAACGTTGTTCGGGCTGGTAGCTACACCCGGCTCGCCATGTGCAAAGAACGGGTTCTGGTTAGTGTCGTAAGAGTACGTAGTGGTTGAGAAGATCTTGCTCTTGCCTGTACCATCTATTACGTATTGTGTTTCCTGGCTCAGGTTGCCGTTTGGTTGCACTTCGTAGGTAGTGTACGACTTTGCTTTAGCCGATTTTACATCCTGTCCCTCGTAAACCGACTTCTTCTGCAGCTGGTCTTTGGCATTGTACTCGTAGGTAGTAACAGCGCTGAACTCCAGTTTACTGCCGTTGTAGTAAGCTGCAGTAGCCTGTTCTAACTGGCCGTTGGCGTTGTAGCTATAGTTCTGCTCTGCAAGCACTGCATGGTTTTCGCCGTTATGCGAAGTGGTTTTTACAACATTGCCTTTTCCGTCACGAACAAACTTGTCAAACGATTCCAGTTTACCTGTTTCTTTATCGTAGTAGTTTACCTGTGCAAGCTGCTTGCCGGCATAGCTGTAAGAGGTAACTTCCGATGAGTCTACCATTACGTGGGAGATGGCACCCTGCTCTAACGTAGGCTGAAGTGTGTCACCTTCCTTTTCATCACATGATGAGAATGCCAGCACGCCGAATAATAGCATGGCAGGCATGATTCTGTTTTTCAATTTCATTTGGCTAAAAGTTGAAAACGTGAATAATAAAATTTAACCAACTTGCTTCGCTGGTGTTGGTTTTAGAACGGCTAAACTACGGTAATAATTGCACTTGGTTATAAAAAACACTAAAAAATATTTTAAATAATTCTGATTGTTAGTGTTGTGTGTTGATGTAAGTAAGTGATAATAAGTTGTTTGTTATTGGATTGTGTAGTGTTTGTTTAAAGTGGTTGAATGTTTAAAATGCAATTAATATATAAATTTACCTATGTTAAAACATTGGCTTAATTTAATTCAGACTTGCACTTTGGGCGATACTGAGTAGTTCGTCACCATCATCTATATCGTGCCGGAGCTGCTCCTTAAAGTTTACCTGCACCCGGATGGCGCGCAGTCCCTGTACGCCTTGCATCTCATCAACCTCCAGCATTTCGATCTCTTCGTCTATGTATCCTTCTGCCTGCAGAAACTCGATGTAGCGCAGGTATTCGGTGGCTTCTTTCTGCTGCGTATACACAATGGCAATCTTGCCGGGCTGTGTCAGGCGCTCTCCGGATTCCCGTACAGTGGCCTTGTCAAGCCGCTTTTTAATAACCTCGTAGCGAATGTTGCTGGCACCATCTACGTCAAACTTCTTTTCATCCAGCCTGAACCGGATCGAGATCGGGTCGCTGTGCACAAGTACAAGCTGGGCAATTTCGAGGGGCAGCTTTAGGGTGGCACGCAGGTTGTGTATGCGGCGGGCAATCTCGCAGGTAAGCATCAGTTGCCACAGGCGCATGTTTTTCAGGTAGATGCGTTCAAATGTGCCGCCGTTCAGCAGAGCAGAGCCAATGTAAATGTTGTATTCCAGCCCATCGGTTTTATACTTCTCAAAATAGTGCGGAAATATCTGCTGCGCCTTCTCCTCCTCGCGGTCCAGGAAAGTGGAGATGGTCTCGTTTATCATAAACATGCTCTCTTCGTAAGCGCGGCGCTTGTTGTATACTACATGGTAAGGATTTGTAATGGCCTCTTTGTAAGTCTTTATTGCCTGCAGGGTCTGCGGACAGTTCTGAAGAAAGTAGTTGAACAGGCTTTCTACCTCGGTGCGTAAAAAAGTAAGTGCCTGTGCCTCATCGTCAGGGCCAAGCTCCGACACAATGCTCTGCGAAAACTTGTCGATCTTAAATACAAGCTCATCCAGTATGGTGAGCGGAAGGTCGTTTTTGGCTGCCAGTATAACTTCTTTGGCCAGTACCAGTTGCTCCAGTAAGTCGCCCTGTATGGCCTTGTTACGCTCGGTAGCTGAGTTGCGCACATCCGACACACCATACAAAGGATAAATATCCCGAAACACAATCGGCTCGATTTCGGCAGTGGCATTCCGTTCCAGCTTCTCCAGAAAGTTGATGGCTGCCTGCGTAAAGCGCCACTCCACCACAGGGTGTATGGCTGTGTATTTTTCTTTAATGATAGTCTGTATGCTGCCGCGCAGTTCCTCTAGTTCGCGGTGCATGGCAAGTGCAAAAAGGGGCAGCACATCCTTCAGTTGTATCATGGAAAGTGCATTCAGCTCACCTGGAATAGGCGAAGCTACTTCCAGCAGGCCAATAATGCGGCCCTCGTATTGCAGCGGCGCTATGATCAGGTTTCGTACACCATCGTGCAACAGGTCCTGTTCTACGCGGGTGGGGCTCGAGAACAGCTTCAGGTCTTCTACAATAATGGTGTGGCCGTGCTTTATCACCTGTTCGTAGATGGAGCCCTGCAAATCGGTCATGCGCAGGTCGCACTCCTGTGTCAGCACTAGTCCATTCCAGATTTTGCGGGCATATGAGGTATCGAACTCCTGTATGGTGGGGCAGGAGGCAAGCCCAAGCCGAATGCCAGGCAAACCAAACAGGATGCGTAGCTTTTGCTGCAGGTCCAGCAGGCTTTTTTCAGAGGTAACTGCGTTCTGCTCCAGCAAGTCGAAGCGGAGGGCCGAGATGGTTTCTTCCCTGGTTACGTCGGTAAAGTCGTAAATGGCAAAGCCTGAGAACTCGAAGTTGTCCGGCGGCAGTTGCTGCATCCAGAGGTCGAGGTTGTTGTAGCGGTTTATAAGAAAGTTGATCTCCTGCGGCTTCAGTGGCTTCAACTCGCCTTTCAGTTTTACATCCATAAACTTCAGGTCGGTACTTAGTTTATAGTGTCGCTCCAGTTGTGTAAACTTATCTTTTATAGTAAAAATAAAAGGCTGCTCTACCTCAAAATTAGCGTTGTAGAACTTCTCTAGTATAATGGTGTAGGCAGAGAGCGTGAGTCTGAAGAGCAGTGTTTTCAGGTCCAGGTTTAGTTTACCCGTATAGTTGCCGCCTCCTAAAAGCTGTAGTTCTTCCAGGCGTGGGGTAGCGTAAAAGCTCTCGAAATGGAAGGGGAGCACGGCAGCGCGCAGGTCGTTTTCCCACAGGGCGCTCGGAAAAATGTCTTCCATCAGGATGTCGATGGTGCTGATGTGTTTTTCTATGAGCGCAGTATCCTCAACGGGTTGCAGCAGAGTGGGTGTCTGCCGCAGGAGTGCCGCGAGTTCCCGTACCCGGGCAATGTTGCAGTTGGGGTCCGTAGTTACTTTATTCTCCCAGTAAGCGATCAGCGGAGACAAACTAAGGGTGCTTCTGAACGGAAACTTGTCTGTGCTCAGAATAATCTCATCTTTATTTGTGATAGAAACAACAGTTTCATGGAAGCTGCTTCTTGGGTTGCTCATAGGGCGAATTTGGATAAAATGGCCTGACAGCCATGATGGCAGGGTTTTTCAGGCTTGGGTCTATAGTTTACCACTCCATTAAACGGATTCTGCCTGTAAAGGATAGTATTATTTAAGTTATATTGCCGGTGCAACAGCACCTGCCAGGCGAGTCTTATTTTGTTGTAGCAATATAGGTTTGGCATAATATTTACTGGGAGGGTGGTGTTATACTTACACGTTATATTTGATGTTATGAGAACTATGAAAAAGTACCTGCTGGCCCTTCTGTTTACGGCAACTATAGTTGGCGCACAGGCGCAAACTACCTCGCAACTGGAGCAGGACCTGGAAAAACTACGTACCTGGATGCGTAAGAAGTCGGCACAGGCCGATAGCGTAACCCGTGCCGAATGGCCCGCTGTAAAACAGGAGTTTAAGCGCCTCACTTCCAGCCTGGACAAGAATACCGAAAAGCTATCAGAAGAGTCGAGAGAAGAGTACGGTGAATTGAAGAACAGGTACAACACGTGGGAAGAACGCAACGAGGCGGAGGCGGTAAACCTGGACGGCCGCGAGCTGGAACGCTGGGAGCGTGCTATGACCGGAACTATAAACATTGCAGCCCTGAAGCCTGCCGCAATGCGTAACGCTTACACCCGGCTGATAGATTATACCCGTGCCCACCGCCGCAACTGGACACTCCGTGACTGGGAATATGCCGAGTTCGTATTTGGTGAGCTGAACAGCCGCAAAGCCGAAGTGCTGGATAAATTAAGTAATGGCGATAAAATGAAAATAGCAGCGCTGCAGGTAGAGTTTGCAACCCTGAAGAAAAGCCGCGAGGCACAGGAGAAATACAACCAGATGCGCGAAAACCGCTAATCTATAGTTTAAAACACAAGGCCCGGCAACTTTATAATTGCCGGGCCTTGTGTTTTAAATGGCATTCTGTCCCTTTGTTCCGCCAGACGGATCTTTGTCTTTGTTGCGTCCCTGGTTGGGGTTCTTCTCTTTCTGCGAATCTTTTAAATGTTTGTTTTCGTCCTGCCGTGCTGCATTCTGAGGCGTGCTGCCACTTTGTTTATGCTGGCTCTGGTTGTGTCCCTTTGTCATAATTTGTTGTATTTGATGATACTATAGGTGTACGCCCTTTAGCTGGCGTAGTTTGTTCCGTGCCCTTCGGCTGATGCAATTTATAGTTTGGCCCTACGAAATAGCCCTGAGGTGCAAGCGGTATCTGCTCAAAAACCCTTACTTTTGTCATTCAGCTTTTACCAAATCAGAGTTATATGCACATTGCAATCGTCGGCAATATTGGTGCCGGCAAAACTACCCTTGCCACTAAACTGTCTCAGCATTTTAAATGGGACCTGTACCTGGAGGCAGTAGACAATAACCCTTACCTGAAGGATTTTTATGAGGACATGGAGCGTTGGGCTTTTCATTTGCAGGTATTTTTCCTGAACAGCCGCTTTGCGCAGGTGCAGCAAATACAGCAAACCGACCGCAGTGTCATACAGGACCGCACCATTTACGAAGATGCACACATTTTTGCCAGAAACCTGCACCAGTCAGGCCTGATGAGTACCCGCGACTATGAGAACTATTTCTCCCTGTTCCAGTCCATGATCAGCATGGTAAAGGCGCCGGACCTGATGATTTACCTGAAAGCAGATCTGCCAAAACTGATCGGGCAGATCGAGAAGCGCAACCGCGATTACGAGAGCAGCATCAGCATAAACTACCTGCGTAACCTGAACGACCACTACAATACCTGGATGAGCAGCTACGACCTGGGCAAACTGCTGGTAATAGACGTAAACCAAATGGACTTTGTAGCCAATCCTGAAGACCTGGGTACTATTATAGAGAAGATACAAGTAGAGCTGTTCGGCCTGTTTTAAACTATAGTTCTACCAACTATAACCTGTAAAGCCGCTGCTTTTCCCCACCGGAAAGGCAGCGGCTTTTTTATCGGATTTAATTTCTGGTTTGTACGCTTCAGGTTCGCATCTGCCGATAAGTAGCGCGGAGGGCTTTTGGTAGTGTGCATAATTTGTTAACTTCCAACTTCTTTCACGTTAACTAACCAGATAAAACTATAATGAAAGCACGCCACCTCTTATTTGCTTCTGCCCTGGCCGCCGCTACAGTAAGTTGCACCAGCAAAACTACCGACGATACTGCCACTACCGAAGCTACTGCCACCCAGGCAGGCGACAGCCTGCAGCAGAAACTGGACATGTATACTACGGTGCGCCTGACCTCAGACATGAGCAAGCTTACCGAAAAGGAGCGCCAGATGATGCCGTTGCTGATAGAGGCAGGTAAGACTATGGACAAATTGTTCTGGTACGAGGCTTACGGCAAAGGCGACTCGCTGCTGACTGCCCTGGACAGCGATGCAGCTAAAAAGTTTGTAAGCATAAACTATGGCCCCTGGGATAGGCTGAATAATAACGAACCGTTTCTGCCAGGTGTAGGGCCAAAGCCGGCGGGCTCTAACTTTTACCCGCACGACATGACGAAGGAAGAGTTTGAGCAGGCCAACCTGAAAGACAAAACCAGCCAATACACCCTGCTGCGCCGCGATGCCAATGGGAAGCTTATTACCGTGCCTTACCATGTGCAGTTTAAGGACGATGTGAAACGTGCCTCAGACCTGCTGAAACAGGCAGCTGCCCTGGCCGATGACGCCGGTCTTAAAAAATACCTGACCCTGCGCGCCGAAGCCTTATTAACAGACAACTACCAGCCCAGCGATCTGGCCTGGATGGACATGAAAAACAACACCATTGATGTGGTGATCGGGCCGATTGAGACGTATGAAGATGCTCTGTTTGGCTACAAAGCAGCCCACGAAGCTTATGTGCTGATAAAAGACCAGGATTGGAGCAAGCGCCTGGCCAAGTATGCTGCCTTTTTACCGGAGCTGCAGCGCGGCCTCCCGGTAGCAGCCAACTATAAAAAAGAAACCCCGGGTACCGACTCTGACCTGAACGCTTACGATGTGGTATTTTACGGTGGCGACAGCAATGCAGGCAGCAAAACGATAGCCATTAACCTGCCCAACGACGAGGAGGTGCAATTAAAGCGGGGAACACGCCGCCTGCAACTGAAAAACGCCATGCGCGCCAAGTTCGATAAGATTATGGAGCCAATTGCGGACGAACTGATTGCAGAAGATCAGCAGAAGCACGTAACCTTTGATGCTTTCTTTGCCAACACCATGTTCCACGAGGTGGCACACGGGCTGGGTATTAAAAATACCATTAACGGCAAAGGTACAGTACGTGAGGCGCTAAAAGAGCATGCCTCTGCCCTGGAAGAAGGTAAAGCCGATATACTTGGCCTGTACATGATCACACAACTGCATGAAAAAGGTGAAGTGGAAGGTAGCCTGGAGGATTACTATACCACTTTCCTGGCCGGTATTTTCCGGTCGGTGCGGTTTGGGGCTGCCAGCGCGCACGGCAAGGCGAACATGGTGCGCTTCAACTTCTTTAAAGAGCAGGGGGCTTTCGAGCGCGACGCGCAGACCGGCAAGTACAGGGTAAACTATGTTAAGATGCGCGAGGCCATGAACAAGCTGTCTGAGAAGATACTGACGCTGCAGGGCAACGGCGACTATGCCGGAGTGGGCAAACTGCTGAATGAGCAAGGCCTTGTAGATGCCAGCCTGCAGGCAGATCTGGATCGGCTGAGCAAAGCCAATATACCTGTAGATGTCGTGTTTGAGCAGGGCACTGAGGTGCTTGGTCTAAAATAAACTATACAAGAATGGATACACTGCACTGGAAGCAAATAGATACCTGGGGGCGAAAATTCCTGCTGAACATGGCAGGGCTGCCGCTGGGCGAATTAACCTTTGATA
>DATBUF010000004.1:0-2924 GCA_036516435.1 Pontibacter sp. | reverse complement strand
GCCGTGCGTAGACAGTACTTCAAAAATTCCCTGATGGATGCTCAGGATAGAGATATCGAAGGTGCCGCCCCCCAGGTCATATACCGCCACGGTCTTCTCTTCGTTCGGATCAATGCCGATGCCGTAGGCCAGCGCTGCCGCAGTAGGCTCGTTTACAATACGCAGCACTTCCAGCCCGGCCAGTTTGCCTGCATCGCGGGTTGCCTGCCGTTGTGAGTCGTTAAAGTAAGCGGGTACGGTAATTACGGCACGGTTTACAGGTGTTTTCAGGGAGTGTTCCGCGCGCGCGCGCAGTTCCCTCAATATCTCCGCCGAAAGCTCAATGGGAGAGTAAAACTTATCTTCTACCCTGATCTTTACCAGCCCTTCACTGTCATCATCAATGATCTTATAGCCGAAATAATCAGTATGCTCCCCGAGGTCTTTGTAAGATTTGCCCAGCAGGCGCTTTACAGAGTAAATAGTGTGCGCCGGATCAGTTGTAAGGTACTGCTTCGCGTCGGTGCCAACTATAGCTTCGCCGGTTTGGGTAAAATGCACTACCGAGGGCACAATCGTTCCGCGGCCCTGGTCGTTTATCGCGATTGGTTTTTTATCTTCAGGATGGATGTAGGCCACCAGGCTGTTGGTGGTTCCCAGATCTATGCCTACTATTACTTCTTCCTGCTGAATAGAGCCGGTAGAAAGGTTTATTGCAACTTTTGCCATAGTATTTATACTTAGGTGAGGCCGCAAACTATAGTTGCAGCCAATGGCACAAAGTTACGAATTATTTAGGCAGGGATTGTGGTGTGTATGGGTTTATACCGGCTGTCAGGACTTCAGTATCCCAAATGCAAAAGGATAAAGGCTACGCTTGGTATTTCTATAGGTAAGTAGCAACGCTCTAGCGATGTACAGTGCATTAAGGCCATACAGGATCAGGTAAACGGTAAAGCCATAGTTAGCGCCGGGGTAGTGCAGTATCTTCAGCAAGAGAAATACAACTATAGTGGGATAGGCGATCAACGACCATGTAAGCTGAAAGTTTAGTAAGGCTATTCCCTGTTCGTGCACGTGCAACACTTTCCGTTTCTGTGTTATCCAGATGATCAGCGGAAGAATGATGTTACCTAACGGGATCAAAAGAAAAGAAAGCGCTGACATATGCAGTAGTAGCAGTACACTCTTGTCTGCCTCCTTGCTATAGTTGTAAATCTCTTCCACATCAACATGCAGCGCCTGACAGACTGATTTCAGGGTATGCCCGCGTGGCTCTGATTCGCCCTTCTCTATACGCTGTAATGTTCTTAAGCTAATGCCAGCCTGCTCCGAAAGCGCTTCCTGGCTCTGGCCTTTCCGCTTTCTGATCTCTGCTATCTTTTGCCCGAGTTGCTTCATAGTTCTATAGTTTGTGCTTAAAGCTACACCCAAAGTGGAGATACTGCTTGCGGTGCTACTACGACATTCTTATGTCATTTATGCCTAAACTGCCAAAATAGACATCAACTAAGCATTTCTATAGTCTAAAAACAAAAAGCTGCCCCGAAGAACAGCCCTGTATCAAGTTTAACTCTAAACTTTTAACTATAAGCTCTTAACTATAGAGCTACTCCTCTTCTTTCGGAACTATAATGAATACGTCTTCACTCGGGCGCTTCATCAGGTATTTTTCGCGGGCGTATTTTTCCAGCAGGTCCGGGTTTCCCATCAGGGCTTGACGATCTTTCTCTACTTCCTCCATTTTCTCCAGGTATCCCTCTTTTACAGCCTCCAGGTCGCTGAGTTGTTTGCTCATCTGGTACTGGGTAACAAAATCGTTAGAGTCGAAAAAGAGCATCCAAGCAACAAACAGGGTTGTAGTAATAAAATAGAAATTGCGGAATACTTTTGGAATGCGCTTGATCATAGGGAACTGTGGCTAAAGGGTACTTATACAAAAATAAGGCTGTGGATCATATAACCCACAGCCTTAAAGATAAATATTTTAAAAGATAGGATTTTAGAACTTACGGCCCGGATAGTAAGCAATTTCGCCAAGCTCTTCCTCGATGCGAAGCAACTGGTTATATTTTGCCATACGGTCAGAACGCGACGCTGAACCAGTTTTGATCTGTCCGGTGTTCAACGCCACTGCTAAGTCAGCAATGGTGTTATCTTCCGTTTCGCCGGAACGGTGGCTCATTACACTCTTGTAACCGTGGCGCAGGCCAAGGTTAATGGCGTTTATAGTTTCCGTTAGCGTACCAATCTGGTTTACTTTGATCAGGATGGAGTTACCTACGCCCTGGTCGATACCTTGCTGCAGACGCTTCACGTTTGTCACAAACAGGTCGTCGCCTACCAGCTGTACGTTCTTGCCTATAGTTTCGGTCAGTTGTTTCCAGCCTGCCCAGTCGTCTTCCGCCATACCATCTTCAATCGAGATGATCGGGTACTTCTCCGTCCACTCTTTCCAGTAGCTCACCATGTCCGAAGACGTCAGCTTATCGCCGGTAGATTTCTTGAACGTATAAAGGCCTGTAGTTGCATCGTAGAACTCAGAACTGGCCGCATCCATGGCAATCATCATGTCGTCGCCTGGTTTGTAACCTGCTGCTTCAATTGCCTGCAATACCACTTCAATAGCTTCCACGTTAGAGGCAATGTTCGGCGCAAAACCACCCTCATCACCTACGTTCGTAGAAAGGCCTTTTTTCTTGAGTACATTCTTCAGGTGGTGGAATACTTCAGAACCCATACGCAATGCTTCTGAGAACGAAGGTGCACCAACCGGCATGATCATAAACTCCTGGAAGTCGATCGCGTTATCCGCATGACTGCCACCGTTCAGGATGTTCATCATCGGAACTGGCAACGTGTTAGCATTTACACCACCCACATAGCGGTAAAGCGGCATGTTCAGTTCCTGCGCAGCAGCACGAGCTATAGCCAGCGACACACCC
>DATBUF010000003.1:0-18678 GCA_036516435.1 Pontibacter sp. | reverse complement strand
TATAGTTTCTGATGCGTTTTAATCTAAAGAAGGCGTAGCTGTATTTTTAGATGGAAATTTACCTGAATCAAATCTTTAGGCTAAGTTAGCGGGTATAGCATGAGTTAAATCAGCCACCCGGATATGTTGTGCCAGAAGTTTACTTTACCCATCCTGACCCTGTTGCTCTTTCTGCTAGCAGCCTGCGACCAGCGCGCTAAGGTGGGAAAAACCACAGAGGTGACCTACATTATAGAGGAGCAGGAACCCGGCCCGTTATTCTGGGATTATGCGGCCAGCACCAACATGCTGCAGGCGGAACTCAGCCAACTAGCTAAAGCCCGCTCTGCCAGTGCCGAAGTGCAGGCAGTGGCAGACAGCACCTTAGCGCTGCATACCGAAGCGCTGCGCAGGCTGCGCTCCATTGCCCAACGCTACAAGCATGTACAACTACCCGATAGCCTCACGGGGGCTGACAGAACACTAGTGGAGGATTTTAAAGCGTTGGAAGGGGACACTTTCGATACCCGTTACCTGGAGTACCTGCGGCTGACGCATAAAACACAACTGAACCGCTACCAGGAGACATTATCTGAGACAGAAGACCCTGCGTTGCGCCGCTGGCTCCTGACAATGCGTACACAGCTCCAAAACCGGCTTCAGTATTACGAGGTAGCAGATTCTGTTCTTAAAAAGGGAGGCACTACCGCCCGGTACTAACTCCAGAGCTCCGATGCTTTGCGGGCCATCCTGAAAAACAGGTCACGCTCCAGGCCGGCAACCTGGCGGGCCTCACACTCGGTGTAGCCATTCTCGATGGCGTTCAGGTAGTCGTAATAAAGTTGTGCCAGCTCCAGCGAGTCGTCTTCAAAGCACTCGGTCAGTTTATCCTTGGCCAGCTTTTCGGGTTCAAATATTTTGGAAGGGTATAGTTTATCTAACTGGTAGATGAGGTATTTCTGCGATGTTTTATTTTGCCCCGTGCTGAACAGCTCTTCGATGGGTGTATCGCCATCTTCATCGTCAAGTTCAAATTCATCCTCCACGGCCAGCGGCTCATAAACAATAATATCGAAGCCGAGCAGCTCCAGGTACTCATCAAACTGCTCTTTTATAGGAATAAGGGTAGGCGTATCGTAAGGTTTGTTGAGGATGTTGGCCATATGCAGCGCCATCTCTTTGCCTTTCTCGCCAGCCGAAATCAGGATCTGGTTAAACTGTGTGAAATCGCAGCCCAGGTAAATAAACTTATACTCATCGTCGAGCATGGTAAAGCACCACAGCGTCATAAACTCCGTGTCGTCGATTACTACCGTATCGATGTAGAGTTCATTTATCTGAACGTAGTAAGGCGAGTATTCCGGAGCGTCCATGATGGGGTCGGCTTAAGATCTGAAAAACTTTTACTGCATGGCTAAAGGTTTTAGAACTTATACGGGAATCCCGAAGATATGGCAGCCCCTCTATATAGAAAAGTTGGCGAACAGTTATGCTGTAATCTATAGTTAAAAGTTAAACGTTTGATATATAAAATGTTATGGTTTAGCGGTTATGTATTTTTTTTTGCTAACGAGTATAAACACTTTGTTAGGCTAAAGTCCAGATGCGCTCCAGAAAACGCAGGGCGTTGTGGTAAGCAAGTTGCTGTAGTTGCTGCGGCGTAAGCTTCCCGCTCAGGTTATTCAGAATGTAACTATAGCTGACACCCGCATGCAGCAGGTCCGGGAAAAAGAAAGGCCACCGGCTTGCGTCCTTTTCATCAGCATGGTAAAAGTAGTCGGCTCCAAAGCAGATGGCATCCTGTGCGCCGTTCCCGAACCCGTATAAAATGTGATCGAGTATGGCTTCGGGTTTCTCATCGTGCACAAACTTTCTTAAAAAATTCATGCCGATCAGCCCCTGGCGGCGGATGATTTCCTGCGCCAGTTCCTCAGGCAGGTTGCGCTCATGCTCCCACAAGGCCCTGAAGTTAGAGTGGCTGGCAATTACCGGGATGTCCAGGTTTTCTCTGTCAATATGTTCTAAAATATCAAAGGCAAGCGCATCGCTGGTGTGCGACATGTCAATAGCAATACGTCGGCCGTGCATGTAATCGAGCAGCATTTTGCCATCGCGCGTAATACCCAAAGTAGAGTCGTTGCCGCCCCCGAAGCGGTTTGATTTGCTATGCGTCATGCTGATGTAAAGCAGCTGGCCGGTATCTTCGATGATCTTTTCCAGTTTCCTGAAGCCATCTTCCAGCGGCTCATCCTCTTCGCAGAAGCCCGAGGCATTCTCGATGGCAGCTATCATTCCTGTTTTGTCTGACTGCGCTATTTGCTGTAGTTCCTGCAGGGTAGTAACAGATGTTAAGCAGTTGTCGGATGTTGCCAGTAATTTAAATGCCTCGCTCTGTTTTTTAGCATAGCTGGTGCTGCCAGGTGAGGTCGGGCAGTAAATGGCCATCACTTGCAGCTTTACATTCCCCTGCGTAAGCGATGGTAAGGCACAACCAATTTCATCTACATTATCCTGCAGGGCACCAGGCACATCTGTCAGGTATACTAGCAGGTCGCAGTGCAGGTCTATAATGGGGAGGGCAGCAGGTGTGGGCGTGTTCATGGTGTTTTCTTTGGGTGTTAGTACAGATGCTATACGGACCTTTGTTCCGATCACTGAATGTAGGCAGAGTTTACGACTGTTGCTATAGTTGGGGTATAGTTCTATAGTTACTGATTAACCCACCCCTACCCCTCCCGAGAGGGGAATTGCTGCCTTAGCTATAGTTAAGGCTGTAGTTTTATAGCTGCAGTCTCTTACTATGGCCGGCTATAGTTTGGGCCTCTGGCCCAGTTGAGTTGCAAACTCAACACCATAGTAAGACACGGGTTGCAAACCCGCGCCAGCAATAATCTTCTGCCTTAGCTATAGTTGCAGGTATAGTTCTATAGTTCCAGACCAAGAGCGGACAGGTCGCGACCTGTCCCTACGGAACTACTACCATGAGAGAGGCGATGCAACTATAGCTGCTCTAATGAACTATAGCTACAGCAGCTACTATCGAGATGATTTCAGTCTTTGGGTTGAGCGCCTTTGACTTGTTGCGGTGGCGCAGCCAATCCGACGCAGGAGGATAGCAAGAAGGCAGCAGCGCGATGCCCGAAGACGGGGCCGCTCGGCCCGAGAGAGCCAAGTGAACTATAAAACAAAGGGTAACTAGAGCTCCCAAGGTTAGAGGTAGCTATGAAAATATAGCTAGTGGCAAACCAGCAACTATAGCCAACTATAGAACTACAGCTGAACAGCAAGTAACCTACAACTATAGCCAACTATAGAACTACAACTCAAAGACAGATAACAACTATAGCCAGCCGGTAAAACCCATTACTTCTGCTTCTCCATAAACCTTCTGGGAGGCACAGCATAAAGCTCTACCTTCACGTAACCTGCGCCTGACAGGTCGTTCTTCAGAGCATAATCGCGGGAGCCAATGTCGTCAAAAACCCGGTTGCGATAGTACTGCCGGAAGCCACCTTCTACGGAGAACCACAGGAAATCATAGATCTCGCGCTCTAACCGCAGAAAACCCTTTACGTCGGTGCGGCGCAGCTCTATTTCCTTAAAATCCGCGAGTGCGCCTTCATCCACATACAGGTTATAGCTGGCGCCATCAATTTTATACCCGGTATACAGCAGCGTTTTCTCGTTTACATTGTAGCGCAGGCGGGTATTGGCCGGGAAGATCGCCTCTACACCCCAGTGGTCGTTGAAGGTGCGGTTGTAGATAACAGCCGGGTAGATACTGCGTCTGCCGAAAGTATAGCCTAACTGAAAACCAATGCCAATGACATAGTCCGGTGACTTTTTCCAGCCATAGCCTGCTTCTATCGTAGACTTGAGGTAGTCCAGCAGGTCGGTGTTGGTGTTGTCTTTTCCCCAGTCTCCGTTCAGGTCACCTTTTACCCGGATCAGGTAAAAGCGACGGTTATCGATAGAGCGCAGGTAAGCCAGCTGAGCACCCAGGGTTTGCAGGTTTTTGTCCTCCAGAAAGCGGTACAGGTCGTAAGAGGCAGGCGAAACTCTGCTGAAGTTGAACTCCTCCATCCTATAGTCTATCCCGAAAATAAGTTTGGTTTGTGGCCTGTTGAGCAGGGGAGCGTAGAGTCGTGCATCAAATATATTGTTACGCCGCACGCGGCCACTGCCGCTCTCCAGACGCGGGTCGTTAGATTCCGATTTTATGTCGAACTGCGGAAGACGCTCGTAGCCCAGCACAATGCCCCGGCTCTTGCCCATGTTGCGTACCGACGGGCTGGCGTACTCTTCCAATGTTTTTGTTTCGGGGGCCTGCGCCTGCGCCTGATAGATGGTACAAAATATAGCAAAGGCTCCTAAGAGTAGTTTTTTAATATCCATAGTTTTATCTCAAATAAAGCACCTGTTTACAACCGTGTGCTGCATGCTCTACATACGGCACACGGTTGTTTGGGTGTGTTTAAAACTGGAAGCCGAAGTTGAGCATCCATAGTTTATCTTCTTTACTGATGGAGTGTGTAAGCGTAAACACTGTACGGTTCAGGAAGTCGGCCCACAGACCGGCGCCATACCCGCTATGCAGGCTGCCAAGAAAGTGTTGTGTCTCGTTCTCGTTGGCATACACACGCCCTGCATCGTAAAAGCCCAGCACGCCAAACTTGCCCGGTGCTAAGTATAAATTAAAATCGAAGAGCTGGACACGGGCTTCGGCGTTGGCGTAAATAGCGCTTCGGCCGGAAAAGCGTGTACGGCGGTAGCCCCGGAGGTTGTCTGTACCACCCAGAGTGTTGGCCTGGTAAAAACGGTAATCGCCGAAGTTGTGTGCTGCACCTACACGCCCCGCCCAGGTAAGCTGAAACGGAAAGCCCGGTGTAATATAGAACCGGAACTCGGAGCTGATACGGGCATAGTCGAGCTTATAGTTGCCCAGCTGGTGACTATAGCTCACGTGGTTATGCCAGCGCAAACCGATGCGCGGATTGGCTTCGGTGCCGCCTCCTACCACATCCATATTGGCGAATGCCTCTGCTCCGATATACTCCTGCGGATTAAAAGAGCCTTCGCGCTCATTAAAGGTGCCCGGTTGCAGGTTGCCGGCCAGTGCCTGCTCTACTAAAAAGCTCTCACGCTCAGGGTGCGTTACTTTAAAGCGGTCGTAGGTGGGGCCAATCCCGATCCTGAAGAACGAGGCAGCGTCTTTATACAACAGGGCGCTTACCCGCTGCCGCTCAAACCGCACCCGGTAGTAAGCTTCATCTACCTCGGCGTTCTGTTCTGTCTGGTTGCCCAGGCCATAGTAGTTGCGCTGGTACTGAGGCCCCTCAAATGCGCCGTTTAGCAGCAAGTGCCAGCTACCCAGTACCTGCCGGAAGTCTCCTTTGTACCGGATGTTGTAAGACTTAGTGAGAAAAGCATAGTTGGCTTCCAGTAAGTGCTCAGTAGCGTAGGGGCTCTTACGGAACTTGTGTGTACGGGCCAGTACGCCTGCACCTACAAACAGGCCATCATCCACGTTGTACTCAAACGAGAGGCGCGGGCCGATGTACGGTAGTTTAAAGCTACGACGATCGTAGAGGTTTACGTCGGCGTAGGGAGCGGTTTCGTCTTTTGTCTCAGGACCGAAAACAAACTTGTTTCCCTCGGTCTGGTCGTACACAATGGTATGGCGCTTCAGGCCGCTTACGCTGGAGTTATCGGCAATGCTGTCCCGGTCCTGGCCACCAATGATGCGCACCAGTATGCCCTTGTTCACGTTCCCTGAAACTATAAACTCATCCTGACCCCCTAATCCGTACAGCCTGATCTCTTTTGTTTCGTTTGTGTAGAAGGTGCGTCGGTAGAGTGTGTCGCGCAGCACGCCCTCCTTGGTTATCTTGTAAACAGATACTTGTGTTTCCTTGTCGTTGAGTCTGTCAACTATAAAACGTTCGTGTTTGTCGCTGCCGGTTACATCCACAAACCTGGCCAAATGGTTATAGTAGCGCTCGGCCACCTGCGGTAGTTTATCCCGCCGGGACTTGAGCTTTGCGATAAGCTCGGCCCCGGAAAGCGGGTAAATGGTTTCGGGTAGTTCCCGCACAGCTTGTTCAATTACTTCATCTGTCAGGCTGTTTTTAATATCGTTGGCGATCCGCAGCCAGTCTTCCCGCGAAACCCCGGTCAGGAACGTGCGGTCTACGGTTTGGGCGCTCAGGTTCAAGCCGATGATGTCGCCATAGTCGTAGTCAAAGTTCTGCACATTGCGGATACCCCATTTGCGTGTAGCCAGCCATGGTAGCACGCCATCTACTTTAAAGAAAGCCTGGTCACGGTCTTCGGGCACAGGTATGTACAGGTCACCGTTCTGGCCTTCTTTCTTCTTTTCGGCCCAGCGCCACTGCCCTTCGTGCCGGTCCCAGTCGCCGATCAGCATATCCAGCAGGCGCGCACGGGCAAATTCCTGCTGGTCCACTTCGTTGTCGTTGTCTTCGCGCAATTCTTCCAGCATTTTGTCGGTGCCTACCAGGTTCTGGGCATTGCCCAGGCTGGCTACATCCTCGTGGTTTTCATCGGCATCCTCCTCCAGAAAAGCCATCATGTTGCTGAACTCATCTATGTACTGGCGTAGGTAAGAGGTTTGCGGAATGTATACCAGCTTCGGGTTGGTGTGGTACACTCCGGCGGCGTCGGCCAGTTTTGGCACCACCAAGGCACCATAAGGGTGCTGTGCCGATATCTGGTCCTGCAACAGGTCGCGGGCTGCTGTTTCGCGGAGGTACTCGGGCAGTGCCAGTGTGGGGTCCTTGTTTACACTACGCAGGGTGTATTCGCGGGCATCGGGGTTGCGTACTTTCAGGGAGGTAGTCTGTCGCCCACCGCCTTTCTGGTACGGTCGCAGCCCGCCCAGTTCATTCTTCATGTCCAGCGTAGGTAGTGTAACAGGAGTAGCCCATTCTTTGCGGTAATGCTCCCCCAGCAGTAATTTCTTTAAGCCGCCCGCGCTATAGTTGGTGTTGGCTGCCAGTGTAAGGGTGCTGTCGGCATAGTTGGTGTCATCCTGTACCAGGGGCTGTTCCTTTCGGGGTTTCTTGGCGTACACCGGCGTCCGGAAAGTGATCTTACCTGTGGAGCCATCGCCCTCCGGAGCCCAGAACTCTGTCCATACCTCACCATTATCATAGTAAAGTACTTTGGCAAAGCCTTTTATTTTATGGGTATAGTGCGCATCTCCACCGCCTTTTACATCCTGTATCTTACAGCCTGAGCCGCTTACGATAAGGCCGGTATTGTTGTGCTTAAAATATTCCAGGGCATGCTCGTGTCCGGCAGCATAAATAATGTTGTCGTACTTATCAAAAATGTTGTAGAGACCTTGTATGTAGGCCTGGTACCGTGGGTGAGGTATATCCTGAAGTATACCGCCATACTTGCGCGCAAAAGGGTAGATAGAGCCGATTACGGGGAGTGGCAGGTAAATCCAGTCGCGCAGGAGTGTAAAGGGGAAAATATGGTCTTTCAGAGTAAAGAACCCGCCATGTACGCCGCGGCTTTTGAGCGGGTGGTGTCCCACAACCAGGATATCGCTGCCGCTGTTTTTCTCAATAATGTCTTCCAACTGAATCAGGAGCTCTGCTTCGGTGGCTGCACCACAGCTGCTGTTTTCGCCATATGGCCTGTCGAAAGGGTGCAGCCACCATTCAGAGTCCAGTGCAATCAGTACAAGGTCGTCGCTTATTTTTACTTCATAAGGGCCGGGGCAACCGTTTCCGGGTACGTAGAAATCCCCACCTGTTACAATGTTTTCATCTGTCAGGTACTCGTTTACATAACGCTGTTCGCGCATTACGGCTTCCAGGCCACCGCGCCCGCTGTGGTTCCAGTCATGGTTACCCGGGATCATGTACTTCTCTCCGGGGTAGCCTTTGAGAATGTCCAGCTGTGCATTCAGGCGCTGCTCAGATACCTCCCGGTCGTAAGCACCGGGCTCGGGCAGACCGTTATGGTACACGTTATCTCCCAGAAAAACGGTAGTGCTTTGGGCACCGGCCTCCATCATTTGCTGGCGCATCAGTTTCAGCGAGGGCTCCTGGTTCTGCAAGTCAGGAGCACCCACATCTCCTATCAGGAAGACCGTGTAAAGCAGCTTGTTGCCGGATGCAGGTTTTGCCTGCTCCCAGTTATTGGTTTGTGGACCATAGTAGACATGCTGGCGGGCACAGGCACTTAATATTAGTATAAGCAGTACCGCGCTAACCTTAAGCGCAGTGGGGTACCATCGGGTATATTTTCCTTTCATAGTTTGATAACCAAAGCTGTGGTGCTGGTGCAGCATACAGGGTATATCTGGTTGGTAGCAGGCAGATCGGCACAAGTACGCGCAGGCCTTGCTTCTGCCTACCAGATTGCCCTGAATAACGAGCAGAATGTTTATTTAGTTGTTACACGCTATATAGGCCACAGGTGTTGCTCTGAGCCACTTCTGTTAACAAAAAGAGCCTGACGCCGTAACGCAGGTAGTGCAGGGAAATCTGTGTATAAAGCCTGTCTGCCATCGTATGCCTGGCACCTGCACAAATGCTGAACAATGGAAAATAATGCACTTGTAAAACAAGCCGGAGAGTATGTGTTCAAGCTTTTTAAAGGGCAACTCTCTAAGAAGCTGGTATATCACAACTACCGCCATACTTTTGAGACGGTAAACGAAGCCCGCGACCTGGGCGAAATGCAGCAGCTTCCTCCTGATGAGCTGGAAGACCTGCTGCTGGCTGCCTGGTTTCATGACACGGGATACATTAATACCTATGAAGGCCACGAGGAGGAAAGCGTACGCTTTGCCCGGGAGTGGCTGGCGCAACATCATTACCCAGAAGAGCGGGTGGAGCGCATCGCGGCCTGTATATATGCTACCAAGCACAGCGAAGAACCCAGTACGTTGTTGCAGGAGTTGCTTGTAGATGCCGATATGTCTAACATCGGGAAGAGTACTTTCTTTAGTACGGCCGAGCTGCTGCGCGTGGAGTGGGAAATATTTCAGGATAAGTTCTTTACTGACCGGGAATGGGCGCAGTTTCAGCTGGATTTTCTGTTGTCGACCACTTTTCATACCTATCAGGCACAGCGCAAATATGCCGGGCAACTGGGCATAAATATTCAGCAGCAACGCGACCGCCTGAGCAAGGAACTGAAGAAGAAAAAAAAGGAAGACAAGAAGCATCGCGAAACACTGGCGCAGCCCAAGCGAGGCATCGAAACCATGTTCCGGAACACCTACCGTACCCACCTGAACCTGAGTGCCATTGCCGATAACAAGGCCAACATGATGATCAGCCTGAATGCTATTATTTTGTCGGTGGTGATTACGTACCTGAGTGCCAAGACCTCGGTGACAGGTACCGAATTTGCACAACACCGTGCGCTGCTTATACCTGTGGGTACGCTCTTGCTTACAGCGCTGGGCTCCGTTATTTTTGCCATTATTTCTGCGCAACCCGAGATTACCAGCTTCTCTTTTAAAAAGGAGCGGATGAACTCGCGCAAGGTAAACCTGCTGTTCTTCGGAAACTTCACAAACCTACCCCTTGAGGACTTTCAGCACGGCATGCACAACATTATGCGCGATAAAAAATCGCTGTATAACAACATGATAACCGATATTTACTACCTGGGCGAGGTGCTGAAACGCAAGTACAGGATCCTGCGGGTTTCCTATACTATTTTTATGGTGGGGCTGGTGCTTACCGTCATAGCTTTCGGTATCTCTATTGCCTACTTTTCAGACGCCGTATCCGTTGCCAGTGAAGTTGGTTTGTAGATGATTTTTTTTAATTTTGCCGCTCTTCCTTTCTGTAAGGGCCTCGTAGTTCAATGGATAGAATAGAAGTTTCCTAAACTTTAGATACAGGTTCGATTCCTGTCGGGGCCACCATAAAAGCCGCTGTACGTGATGTAGAGCGGTTTTTTTTAATAATATCGGGCACCAACCTGCTCCTTGCATTCAGCTACTCTATAACAAAATGGCCTCTTTTAAGATTATGAAACAAAAGTGCGCAACATTTTTAAAACAGTCTTATATTCCTTTGAATCCTTACGAATTAGCTCTTCAAATTTCCCCCCTTTACTATACGCCTTCTTGCGACCGTGCAACAGAATCTCATCTAGATAGCCATGCTCCGCTAATCCTCTTAAATCACTACGAGCAGTTTCGTTTGAAATATTGAACCTTGTCTCTACTTCCTTTATAGTTAAGAGCAGATCAGGTTCTTCGTAAGCCCACTTGATAATGAGCGCTTGGCGTTCATTTATACCCTCTATTTTTTGAAATTCTGTAAGTTGCTTTTTCTCACTTATCTTTCTGTTGATGTATTCCTTCAAACTCTCATAAGCTAGTGTCATTGTCTTCAGCTTATAATTGATGAAATAGGTCAGGTCATTGTCATCTATCTCGCTGTAAACATAAGCTCTAGCATACTGTGCCTTGCTCCTAATGATAAGTCGTGAAATGGACAGATATTCAGTTAACCAATAGCCTTTTGAAAGTAGGTACCAATAGAATAAGGCTCTGGCAGTTCTGCCATTACCATCAGTGAAGGGGTGTATGAAGCCAATCATAAAATGAATAATACAGCCTTTTATGATAGGGTGTATAAATTTAGATGTGTTGTCTTCATTGAAAAAAGCGCAAAGCTCATTCATGAGTTGCGGTATTTCTTGATGAGAGGGGGGAGAGTGCACGATTTCGCCATCTATAGCATCTACTACATTAACATCATCTGTTTCCCTAAATTTACCTTCATCACCGTCATCGTCCATTGTTTGATTAGCGATAAGGCGGTGAACCTCCAATAATCTTTCAATAGTAAGTTTTTCTGACTGATTCTCAAGTATATGGTTAATGGTATTGTAATTATTGATAATCATTTGCTCAGATTTTGTTCTTGGCTTTCTTCTCTTTCTGAGCATTTCTTTTGCCTCCTTTCTGGTAGTGACTGCACCCTCAATTTGACTTGATGCAATAGCTTCCTCCATCACAGAACTCACTAAATACCTTTTCTTATCATCTTCCGGCACTAAGCCCTTACTCCCTAGATTACCCCCCATATTAAGATCAAAGTGATGAAGGCTGCTTTCTATAAAGTTAGTCTTATTATAAGTGAATGTATACCTACCAAAACTTACTGTTTTGGCATCCATAGATCTACTAAATTTAAGACCTGTCCATAACTCTTCATGTGTTGCGCCCTCTGGAAGCTTCTGATATTTAACCTTATCCCAATAGTAGTACTTCTCATTTATTGAGTGAATAAGCTCTTTAAAATCAGGGTTTAAGAACAACTTAACCCCTTTATCAAAAAGCGTCTCCTGCCAGTTAGGAGCTTCTTCTATTTTTCTCATTCCAATAGTTTCCAGTTTTTTTCAATATTTGGAATAAATACATATATCCCATTCCAATAGTTTCCAAATTTAGTTAAAATTTGGAAACTATTGGAATGCACCTGTCTTGTTGTTTTCCGATAGTTTCCAAGTCTAGTCAATAATTGGAAATAATTGGAATAGTTAAGAAGTTGGAGTTCATAAATTAAGCTTGTGCTCTATAAAGTTTGAGTAAAGGCAAAATCTTGTTATATAATAAAACCTTGCATGAATTAGCCTAAGAGGCGATGAGGAACATGTCTTACTGCATAATGTAGAAATTTTGTTATAATTAGCTGCTGATGCGGTTGCACCTCTCTTACTATAGTATACTACAGTAAGTAAAACACCTGCCTTCCGGTTTGCTAGGGGCACCTGGGGTATGATACCTATACTTAATTTTTACTTATGCTTACCCGTTACCTGCCATCTGCCTTTTACCGCAACGGCGAGGACCTGATCTTTTACGACAAAGAGTTCCATGAGTGGGCCTACCAGATCGCCATGGGGCCGCATGAGTTTGAGTGGAGCTTCTCCACGCTCGGGTTCCACCTGCACTTTACCACACCCGAATACGAGCTGGAAGTAATCCTGGAGTACGGTCCCTACCGGGAAGGGAGCAGCCAGATTAAACTAAAATACCCGCATCCATCGACACGGGTAGTAGCATTTCCTTGGCATCCGTTTACTGGCTCCAGTCTCTCGTACTTAGCATCCGGTTTGCTCGAAACTTCGCCTAGGGTGGTTTGCAGGAGCACTCGGGTGTATGAACAGACACTGATGTCTTAGCTCAATTCACTAAAGGGCGGGTACTTTCTTATATTCTACCAGAGAAGAGTGCCGGTAGAGTACCTTTACTCCTTCATGCCTATAATCTACTTTCCTGCTTTGCGTAAGTCGTATAGTGTATGTGGTGCAATCCAGTTATATGATAGGCTTCTGTAGTACCAACCCGTTGTACTAATTGTGCTTTGGCGGCTAATCTGCTGCTTCAGGTTCCGGATAGCAGCGGCCTGTTCATTAAGCTGCTGCATTCGTTCGAGTAGCCCCATAGTTGCCAATTCCTATATTTAGGAATCTCGGATATATATTTGTCCCTCTACACGTAAACTAATCCATTGTACTTTAACCTGCGCGCATTTTGGGCTACACCTAAAGAGTTGCTGCTCCTGGCCTGCGCAGCGGAAACAAAGTGATATAGCCTATAAACCATCCGCTCACTTAGCTGTTATTACCCGATCTATACTTGCATCCAAACTATAAAGCGCAAGTATAACTTATACTTTAAGCCATAGCTATAAAACCGATGAGCGCTAAAAAATATCAACTCTCCGACACTGCCATCTCTGTACTGGACCTGGTGCCAATACTGGCTGGCAAAACAGCAGCCGATTCTTTTAAGACTAGCCTGGACCTGGCACAGCATGTCGAAGAATGGGGGTACACCCGCTATTGGCTAGCCGAGCACCACAACATGCCGGGCATTGCCAGCTCTGCTACCTCTATACTGATAGGCTATATTGCCGGCGGTACCAAAACAATACGTGTAGGCTCCGGTGGTATTATGTTGCCCAACCATGCACCACTGGTAGTAGCCGAACAGTTTGGCACATTAGAAACCCTTTACCCGGGCAGGATAGACTTAGGCTTAGGCCGCGCACCGGGAACCGACCAGGTAACTGCTATGGCATTACGCCGCGACCTGCATGGTGCCGGCGAAGATTTTCCGACGAATGTAGAAGAGCTCCGTAGTTATCTGGCGCCAGCTACAGCGGGGCCGCGTGTGCGGGCCGTACCCGGCGAAGGGCTGAATATCCCAATCTGGCTGCTGGGTTCCAGTACCTTTAGTGCCCAACTGGCAGGTATGCTTGGTTTGCCATTTGCCTTTGCAAGTCACTTTGCTCCTACGTTGCTGCATACTGCCCTAAAGGTATACCGCGACAGCTTTCAGCCATCCGAAACTCTGAAGCAACCTTATGCTATGGCTGGTATTAACCTGGTTGCTGCCGACACCGACGATGAGGCACGCTTTCTGGCTACCTCGTTGTATATGTCGTTTCTGAACGTGATACGCGGCACAGCCCGTCAGATGCAGCCACCTGTAGAGAGCATGGAGGGTAAGTGGGATATGTCGGAGATGTATGCGGTGCAGCAGATGTTGCTCTATAGTTTTATAGGTAGCCCGGCAACTATAAAATCGGAGCTGCAGCAGTTCCTGGACAGCACACAGGTAGATGAAGTAATGGTTACCTCGCATATATACGACCATGCGGCACGGCTTCGGTCTTACGAACTGCTGGCCGAACTTAAGAAAGGAACAGTAAGCTGAACTAACCGTGTGTAGTCGCGTACTTTAGGGAGCACCACAGGAGATTGTTTCACCTTACCTCACTCCGATGCTCAAGCGAATACACTTGTTGGGGATAGCGGCAACTATAGTTTGTGCAGCCTGCAGCAGCAATACGAAAGACGACGAAGCAGACAGCTCTGAAGCTACCATCGCATCTGAAACAGGACAGGCGTATGCTTTGCCTGCAGATGTACTGGCCACCGCCAAGCCGCTTATTGGGGGGAGCCTCTACAGCAAGCCGGACTTTGAAAGCAGTTCGCTGGTGCGCTTTGATACAACGCAGCTCATACAGTTGCTTGATACCACTAACGTGCTGTTTTTTAAGGCGCGGATCAATCGTAACCAGGAGAATTATACTGGTTATATTTCAAAAGCGATCATCCCGGAGCAACTATAGATTTCGTAGATAACAACAAAAAGCCTTCCTGAGTTGTCAGGAAGGCTTTTTTACAAACTAATGCTATAAGTTACTACTCAGCTCAGGCGTTATCTGGTTTGCTTCTGACCATTGTGGCGCATGCCGCGCTGGCCTTTCTTCTGGTGCATTTCCTGCCTGCGTTCGGTTTTTTTGGCCTGCATGGCAGTATACTTTTGCTTCTGCTCTGCATTCAGGATAGCTGTTACTTCAGCTTCGCGGCTGGCATGCAGGGCTTTCATTTTCTCCTTTTTTGCCTCGCGGGTCAGGTTCTGGTCGTTGCGGAGCGCCTGCATCTGCTCTACGTGGCGCTGGTTAATAGCCTGTAGTTTCTGGGTTTGTGCATCAGTCAGGTTCAGGTTCTTTTTGTAGTGCTCCGCCATTTTTTCCTGACGCTCGGCCGGGGTTAACTGCTTGCGTGGCTTACCTTGTTGCTGGCTCTGTGCCATAGCGCCTACTGACAGGAACAAGCCTAAACCTAATACTAAAGTGGTTCTGAAAATACGATTGGTCTTCATGAGGTTTCCGGTTATAAATTAATTATCAGATGGTGGGTTAATTCTATAGTTTAACCCGATGCAGGTACTATAACAAAAAAGCGGCCAACTTTTAAAGTTAGCCGCCTATAGTATTGTGTTTAAAGTGTAATTGCTTAGAATGTAATAGTTTCTGATAAGTACGTTTCGTTTTCAGTGCCTTTTATCTGCATTTCTACCTGTACATTCTTACTCCAGTTAAATTTAAAAACCCCGAAGTTCAGTTTATTGATCAGGTCACCGACACGGTACTGGTTAGGTTCTACAGCCTTGCCACTGTACACATGTGTCATGCCGCTGCTGGTAACTTCGTATAGCGGGTAGCTGAGGCCCGGCAGGGTGGTTTTGGAGATTTCGGCAATATGGCGATCGCCGCTGATGAGTATAACGCCCGGCGCCTGGGTAGCTACAAGCAGGTCCAGGAGGCGCTTGCGGGCCTGCGGGAAATTAGCCCACTTCTCAAATACCTGCTCTTCGGGCAGTACCTGTATACCGTTGCCGATGATGTGCACCTGTGCTTTGCTGTTGCGAAGTTCGTTCTCCAGCCACTTCCACTGCTCCTCGCCCAATACATCGCCGGTGTGGTTTACCTGGTATACTTTGTTGATGCGGTCCAGTGCGTCGCGATGGTAGCGGCTATCCAGCAGGATGACTTTTACCTGCTTGCCCTCCGGGCCATATGTATGCGAACTATAAACGCCCTGTTGTTTACGAAGCGGGCTATCGGCCGGCTCTCCTATAAAATCCCAGAACACCTGCTGGCTTTGCTCGCGCGCTGCAAACTCTTTTCCCCCATCGTTCAGGCCATAGTCGTGGTCGTCCCAGGTGCCGATAATTTTAGTGCTGGCCTGTAGTTGCTTATAACCTGGCTCGTTCAATACCATGTTGTACTTCTGCCGCAGCACGTTCATGTCATCAGAGTCGCCGTAGATGTTGTCGCCCAGCCATACCCATACATCGGGGTTGTTCTGGTTAATAGCAGGCCAGATTACCTGTGGCAGGTCCTGGCGGTTGCACGAACCAAATGCTATAGTAGTGATGGGGGCTTCCTGGGTAGTGGTTGCCGGTTTCTGGCAGGCGCTGGCGAGCAGCAGCAAGGGCAGCAGGCGCAGCAATATCTTTGGTACGTACATGGGTGTTATCCTGAAAAATGTTATCCGGGGCAAAGGTAATAAATGTGCCGCAGAACCATAAAAAAAGCGGCAGCCCGTAATAGAGCTGCCGCTTCTGTAGCATGCTTCAAACTTTTACCGCACAATTACGCGGCGCACCACACTAAAATTATCTGCTTCGAGTTTTACATAGTATAACCCTTTTGCTTTTGAGTAGCGGCTCAGATCTATAGTAGCGGAAATCTGCGCATTGTCGCGGGTAAGTACCTCGTGGTAAATTTCGTTTCCGATTACGTTCATAATGCGTAAGTCGGCACGCTTGGCAGTAGTATTGGCCAGCGAAACAGTGAAAACACCGCTGCTGGGGTTAGGGTATATGGTAAAGTCCTTCTCGTCCTGTTGTACGGTAAGCGTCTTCTCCTTCTCTACCTGTTGCCCCGTTTGCTGCTCCTGCGCGTGTACTGCCAGTATCGAAAGTGAAAGTATAATCGTAAGTATAAATTGCTTCATATAATGTGGTTAAATATGTATTCTACGTAACAGAATTACAAAAGTCGTTCCATTTATTAAAACGAACAAGCTTTTAAATAGTTATTGCATTATACCCTCTAAAAGAGGTGGATTCACTAAATTTTAGCATGTTTCAATTTGCATAAATCGAATAACACCTGCTGGCCGGTTGTGGTAGTGGGCGGTGGTCTTGCAGGGCTTACCAGCGCCATTTCGCTGGTTATGCAGGGTATTGAAGTGCTGCTGATAGAGAAAAAAGCATATCCGTTTCACCGGGTGTGCGGAGAGTTTGTCTCTAACGAGGTGCTGCCTTACCTGCAACGTATAGGCGCCGACCTGAACGAGTTGCAACCTGCCCGCATCAGCCGGTTTATGCTTTCGGCCCCTTCAGGCGATACCTTAGAGGCAAAACTCGATTTGGGCGGGTTCGGCATCAGCCGGTATGCCCTAGACTACTACCTGTACCAGCTGGCTAAGGCAAAAGGGGTGGTGTTTAAAGAGCAGACAGCAGTGCAGGAGATCACTTTCGGCGATGATCAGTTCGGGCTCCGGCTGAGTAATGGCGAGCAGCTGCAGGCAAAAGTTGTGCTGGGCGCTTATGGCAAACGCACCAACCTAGACAGGCAGCTGAACCGGCAGTTCTTTACGCAGCGCTCCCCTTATGTTGGGGTTAAGTACCATGTAAACTATAGCCAGCCAAAAGATCTGATTGCACTGCACAATTTTAAAGATGGGTATGCCGGCATCTCAGCTGTAGAAAACGACACTTACTGCTTCTGCTACCTGACCACCCGCCAGAATCTGAGGCAACACGGCACAATACCTGCCATGGAACAGGCCATCCTCTGCCGGAACCCGCACCTCAGGAAGATATTTGAAGAAGCCACGTTCCTGTACGCCCAGCCTGAAGTGATCAACGAAATATCATTTGCCACTAAAACCTGTATCGAGAACCACCTGCTGATGTGCGGCGACGCAGCCGGGATGATAGCACCCTTATGCGGCAACGGCATGGCCATGGCCATACATGCCGGTAAACTGGCCGCCGAGCACACTGCCTTCTACTTTAAAAACGGACATAACCGCCAGCAACTGGAAGCCAACTATAGCCGCGCCTGGAAAGCACAATTTGCCGGCCGCCTGCAGCTGGGCCGCACAGTACAGCACCTCTTCGGGCACCCCTTGCTTTCCGAGCTCACTGTAAAAACCATGAAACACCTGCCTGCTGCCACACAACTCCTGATGCGGCAAACACACGGGCTGCCTTTTTAAACTATACTTCGGCTGCGCTAAATCTATTACGGAGTGGCTTGCGTAAGCAAATGACATATAACGTTTCATTTCATATCCTCTGGTGGTAACTACTCAGGGGCTACATCAGCATACATCAAACACACGGGCCCGGATACGAACCATGAAGAGCTACATCTGTGCTATCGGCACTGCCAACCCACCGCACAAAATACCGCAGATGCAGGTAGCAGACTTTATGGCCAGTGCCCTGCAGTTTGATGAGCAGAATACCCGCAAGCTCAGGGCGCTCTACCGCCTGTCGGGAATTGGGCAGCGCTATAGTGTGCTGCAGGACTATACCCGCCAGAACGGCGATTTTACGTTCTACCCCAATACCCCCGATCTGGCACCTTTCCCCACTGTGCAGCAGCGCATGGAGGTGTATAAACAGCATGCTGTGAGCCTATCGGAGCAGGCAGTACGAAGCTGCCTAGAGCAGACGCCAACTATAGCGTTAACAGATATTACCCACCTGATTACGGTGAGCTGCACCGGCATGTATGCACCCGGCCTGGATATTGAGCTGGTGGAACGGCTGGCGCTCTCGTCAACAGTGCAGCGCACTGCCGTAAATTTTATGGGTTGCTACGCGGCCTTTAACGCTATCAAACTAGCCGATGCCATTTGCAAAGCCGATGCAGCTGCCAACGTATTGTTGGTTTGTACCGAGATCTGTACCATCCATTTCCAGAACAACCCGGAAGAAGACCACCTGGTGTCGAATGCCTTGTTCGGAGATGGTGCAGCAGCTGTGCTGATGCAGGGGCGCCCGTGCAAAGAGATGAGCCTGGAGCTGCAATCTTTCCACTGTGACCTGGCCCCGGCTGGTAAACGCGACATGGCCTGGCACATCGGCGATACCGGTTTCGAGATGACACTTTCGTCTTACGTGCCCGACCTCATAAAATCCGGTATAAAACAGCTGACGGAGCGCCTGCTGCAGGGACTGAGAACCACCTTATCTGAAATCAAACTATACGCCATACACCCCGGCGGCCGCCGCATACTGGAAGTAATAGAACAGGAACTGGGCATGACCCGCGACGACAACCGCTATGCCTACCAGGTGCTGCGCGAGTT
>DATBUF010000002.1:0-6677 GCA_036516435.1 Pontibacter sp. | reverse complement strand
TGCTTTATCAGCCTTTATAATAACTTACTCTCCGATTTTCTTAAACACAGTTGTTTCTAGTTCTTGGTGTGGCGTACCATCGTGGCCGGTTACTATCTCGTCGCGTTCCCAACTCATGTCCTCCAGGTTCAGCTCTGCAAGTTTGAACTTGTATGCTCTCTTATTATTTTTAACAAGTGTCAGGTAATCCGGGCCATCCGTTCTGGACTCAATAGTATAGGTGTAAACATCATTTTCTCCTTCCATGCGCGCGGTGCCGCCATAAAAAGACATGATCATGTCGGGCTGGTCTTCCTCATAGCCGGAAACTTTCTTTCCATCCTGGTAAGTCTCGAATTTGGTGTAGGTTATTCTCCATTTTCCCTCAATGGCGTTGATAGAAATCAACTCCAGGATTTCCTCATCACTGCTATCGCACCCTGCAAAGCCAACAGTTGCTACTAAAGCAAACAAGTATGGTATTAATTTTTTCATACAATAAATTTAAAATAAGAGGTGCAAAATAATGCAATTATATTTTGCTATAAAAGTTAATTGATTTTAAAATTTCAGAATACCGGCAGGAGGCATTTATCTGTATTTTGCTATGTTTTAGGGGGTATGCGATGATCTATAGTTTTGTTTTATGGGATAGGTGTATAACTGTGATATTGGTAAAGTATAAACTGTAGCATATAGGGGATTGATGGTCCTGTCTTTAGGTGTAAAGCGGGTGCAATAAAAAAGCCCGGAGCGTTTGCCCCGGGCTTTGTAACTATAGCTAAAAATACTTAGCGTACTTTCTGAGCAACCGGCTCTGGAGTTGTTGTATCTGTCTCCTCTTTTGTTGCATCTACTACCAGTGGTGTAGCAATGAACAACGAAGAGTATGTACCGAATGCCACCCCAATGATCATGGCCAGAGAGAAGCTGCGAAGTACTTCACCTCCGAAAATGAACAGGATAACAACCACCATGAACACTGTTAAAGAAGTAATAATGGTACGGCTGAACGTGCTGATCAGGGCCGGGTTTACTACCTCTCGTATAGTTCGGCGTGGGTTGTCGCGCAGGTACTCCCGGATACGGTCAAAAATTACCACAGTATCGTTAATGGAGAAACCAACAATCGTCAGGATAGCCGCTATAAACACCTGGTCCATTTCGTAAGAGATCCCTACAGCATCAAGCAATGCGAATATAGCAATGATCATCAAGGCATCGTGCAGCAAAGCTACTACACCACCCAGCGAGTACTGCCACTTACCAAAGCGGATTACCACATAAATAAAGATACCAACCAGCGCCAGAATCAAGGCTATGAATGCGGTGTTCTGAATATCATCGGCCATAGTAGCACCTACTTTAGAAGAGCTCAATACCTGCGGGTCAAACTCGCTGTAGCTTGCCAGACCAGCATCCAGAGCTGCTCTAACCTGCTCATCTGCCTCAATGCTTTCATCATCAGCCATCCAGCTTGTGATTACCTTCATGCGGTTGGAAGCTCCAAATGTTTTTACTTCGGTACCGGCTTCGTGGAAGTCATCAGACAGGGCTGCACGAACATCTGATGCAGGTACTGCTTTATCAAACTCTACAACATAAGAGCGACCACCTCTGAAGTCAACACCTAGGTTCGGACCATTGATTGCCATTACTGTAAATCCGGCAATAATTACGATAGTAGAGAAAATATAAGCTGGCTTTCTCCACTTCATCACATCAAAGTTCACGTTACGGAACATCTTATCGGCGAAGGCAGAAGAGAAAGAAAGTTTACCTGATCTCTTGAAGATAGCCTCGATGAACAGTCTGGAGATGTAAATAGAAGTAAAGAACGATGTCACGATACCGATCATCATAGTAATGGCAAAGCCTTTTACCGGGCCGGAACCGAAGAAATAGAGAATGAAACCTGCCAGAAGGGTCGTCACGTTGGCATCCATAATCGTCATAAACGAGTGCTCGTAACCTTTGTTGATAACTTCACGGATGTTGAGTCCCTTCCTGGCTTCTTCGCGCATGCGCTCAAAAATCAGCACGTTCGCATCTACGGCCATACCCAGCGTAAGCACAATACCTGCAATACCAGGTAACGTAAGTGCCGCATTAAACTGGGCAAGTATACCCAGGATGAAGAACACGTTGAATACAAGGGCTAAGTTGGCTATAAGACCACCACGGTTATAGTACGCGATCATGAATATCACTACTACTACCAGACCTGCTACCGTAGAAAGTAAACCCTGGTTAATAGCTTCCTGACCGAGTGACGGGCCTACGATCGCTTCTTCCACGATACGGGTCGGAGCTGGCATTTTACCGGCTTTCAGGATGTTGGCTAAGTCCTGTGCTTCCTCAATGGTGAAGTTACCGGAAATAGAAGAGTTACCACCTGTAATCTCGCCCTGTACTACCGGCGCAGAATATACATAGTTGTCCAGTACAATGGCGATCTGGCGGCCAATGTTATTGCCTGTTAAGCGAGCCCATTTTTTGGCACCTGTCGGGTTCATCGACATGGTAATCTCAGGGCGGCCCTGCTGATCGAAGTCCTGACGTGCGTCATTAATGGCATCGCCGCTCAGCGGAGCTTTTCCGTCACGACCTTTCTTAACAGCATATAGTTCTACAAACTCCTGGCGGTTGTCTCCCATAATAGGCTTCACATCCCACAGGAATTTCATGTTTGGCGGGAACAGTGCACGTACTTCGGCACGGGCAAAAATGTCGTTGATCTTAGCCGTATCGCGTACGTTGGCACCAAGGCCATTCGGCAGTTGCGTAAATAAACGGGCCAGCGGACCAGCCTGGTTGGCAAGTGAGTCAGCAGCGGCTAAAGCAGCAGCGGCAGAGTCTTTGGTAGGGGCATCAGTAGCGGCGACAGCGTTAGAGTCGGTAGCGGCAGCTTTGGCCAGTACATCTCCGTCATCGGCAGCAGTGTCGGTTTTAGCAGCGGCAGAAGCCAGTGCATCCTGTTTTGTTTCGTTGGCTTTCAGGTTCAGGTTGCCTGCTTTTTCCTGCTGTCTCAGATACTCATTCAGCTGCATAAAGTAAGGGCTGAACTCCTGTGGGTTCCATACTTCCCAGAACTCCAGGTTTGCCATGCCTTGTAACAGCTTACGAACACGCTCCGGGTTATCGATACCTGGCAGCTCGATCTGGATACGGCCGGTACCTTTCAGGCGCTGAATGTTCGGCTGGTTAACGCCGAATTTGTCGATACGGGTACGCAGGATGTTGAAAGAACGCTCAATCGCATCTTCTACTTCCTTATCAATTACATTAATTACTTCATCATTGCTGGACTCGTAGCTGATCTTGCCACGGTTAGCTGTATTAGAGAAGATACGGCTCAGGCGGCCTTCCGGCTCCACTTCGCGGTAAGCTTGTGCAAACAGCGTTGTAAAGCGGGACTGGCTGGTTTTCTGCAGTTCCTGTGCACGGGCAAGTGCCTTCAGGAAGCTTGGGTCTTTGCTGTTGCCAGACATAGACTTGATGATCTCAACAGGTGATACTTCCAGCACCACGTGCATACCACCTTTCAGGTCGAGGCCCAGGCCCAGTTCATTTTCTTTAATTTCCTGATAAGTGTATCCCAGGAATACCGGCTCTTTCCAGATAGAGTCGAGGTAAGCCTGTTTCTTACCATGGTCTATGTTGCCTTGTGCAGTGGTGGCAAATGCTTCGGCATCCTTCTGCACATTATGGGCAACAAACGAGAATGACAGGAAGTAAAGGCAGAGTGCCGTTACAATCACCGTCAGCGTGATAATTAACGATTTGTTACGCATTGGTTAAATTAAGATATAAATAGTGTAGGTTAGACTAAAAATGTAAGTAACTGCAACCCAGTATAGTTGTATAACTGTTTGCTGCTGAAACCCGTTCCGGACTGGTATAACTGCATGAGCTGTGTTATACAGCAGGAAGTAAGTACTGTGAGGGTGAACTATAGCCTAGGGAGCGTTGGGCTGTATCGTTACCGGGAAAAGTTGTGCAACAAAGCCGTTGCCAATAGGTTGCGCAGCCTGAGCCGGCAATAATTCGTCTGTAGGGGCGGCAAATACCGGCAGCGGTGCAGGCAGGGTAGCCTGCTGCAGATTCAGGGTGACAAATGAGGTAATAGCCTCTAACGATACTTTCTGCTTTACAACAGCTTTCGTGTCCTGAACAGGCGCGTCGCTTACTTTGGTAGCTTCCTGTTTAGCCTTGCTTTCTGCCGGTAAACTATAGGCACGAACCTCCTGCCCGTTGAGCATAAGTGCCCAAAGCAGGGTTACCGACATCAAAAGATGCCTGAAGTGTTGTGCTATAGTTATAGTTTTTGGCATGTGTAGTTACAAATGTAACTTCTTTCAGATAAAAAATAAAACCCTTAGCGGTTTACTTCTATAAATCGTTTAACGTCGTGCTTTTTTCCGATCAGGATCAGGATATCAGAAGGATAAATAATAGTGTCGGCTTTGGGAACACCAATGATGTGCTCCACCTGCGTTGGCTTGCCATCCTGTATCTCCTCGAAGAAGCGCTTGATCGTGATCATGTTGAGGTTATACTTCTCGCGCAGTGATATTTTAGCCAGACTTTTGTTCGCGATGCCGGGCGGAGTATTTATTTCTACAATCTCGTAGTTATCCGGCAGGGGCAAAAAGGTGCGTATGCTTGGCTGTAGCAAGCGTTCTGCCACAGTTTTACCTACTTCCCCTTCCGGCGACAATATCTCCTGCACGCCCATCTTTTCGAGAATGCGGCGCTGCTGGCTGTTAGAGGCGCGGGTAATCACACGCTTAATGTTTAGCTCCTGCAGGTTGGCTGTGGTGATCAGGATGGCTTCAAAATCTTCGCCGATGGCCACGATCACCGCATCCATGTCTTGGATGTTCTGTGCCTCCAGCGCCCGTATATCAGTAGCATCAAGGGCTACAGCATAGGCTACATCGTCCTTAATGTCGTCCACGTGGTCTCCATTATTGTCGATGGCGAGTACTTCGGCGCCCCGTTCTGCCAGTGTTTTGGCTATGGATCTTCCGAATACACCTAGTCCTATAACTGCAAATTTGTGCCTCATGCCTGCTTTATCTTTGTATCAAGGTAAGTGGTAAGTACTTTAAGCCCCTTCTCGAAGTTATTATTGTTCGGAATGATGATGTCCGCGTCGTTCTTGTAAGGCTTGATATATTTCTCGTAGGTTGGCGCTACATGGTGCGTGTAACGGTAAAGTACATCGTCCAGGTCGTAGCCGCGCTCTACCTTATCGCGCACAATACGGCGTTGCAACTTTATATACTCTTTTGCATCAATGTATACTTTCAGGTCCAGCAAACGGGCTATCTCCTCAAAGTAAAAAACAAAGATACCCTCTACCACCACAATAGGCGCCGGTTTAAACTCCAGTTGCTTGGGTACAATGTTGGGGTTGTTAAAAGTATACTCGGTGCGGTAAACGGTTTCGCCCTGACTTACGCGCAGCACGTCGCGTGCGTAGGCTTCGTCGTCGATGCAGGAAGGAAGGTCGAAATTAGTGACACCGTTTGCGTCGGAGGACTGGTGTTCTCGTGATTTGTAATAATTATCCTGAGAGATCAGGCAGATATGCTCCGGAGAGAACGAGGTAAGTAGCTTGTTCAAAAAAGTGGTTTTTCCTGAAGCACTACCTCCTGTAATCCCGACGATGTATGGCTTTTGCATTGGAAGCTATGGTTTCAGGTTACAAAATTAAGACATTAAAACGCACGAGACCATAACTACGCCAAGAAATTTATAGTTGCTATTGTGCCTGCAAAAATTGTATAAGCTGTTGCATGGCTCTGCCACGGTGGCTGATGGCATTTTTCTCGGCGGCGCTCATCTCGGCAAAGGTTTGTTCGTAACCTTCGGGTATAAATACGGGGTCGTAGCCAAAACCTTTATCTCCTTTGTACTCCTGTGCTATAGTTCCGTTCACAATGCCCTCAAACTGGTATTCCTGGTTATCTAAGTACAAGGTAATGCTGGTCCGGAAGCGGGCGCGGCGGTTTTCGTGGCCCTGCAGGTTTTGCAATAGTTTATTGATGTTGTCGGTGTCGGAACGCTGGGGGCCGGCATAGCGGGCAGAGTAAACACCGGGTTCGCCGCAAAATGCATCTACTTCCAGGCCTGTATCGTCGGCAAAACAGTTTACCTTATAGTTCTCCCACACGTAGCGGGCCTTTTGGCGTGAGTTGCCCTCCAGTGTATCCTGGTCTTCGGCCAGTTCTTCGTGGCAACCAACATCCTCCAGGCTCAGCAGCTTATAGTTGCCTTCCAGTATCTGGCTTACTTCAGCAATTTTATTCCGGTTGTTGGTGGCAAAGCAAAGCTCTCTCATGGGTTTAATTGTTGATGGTTGAATTGTTGATTATTTAAATGCAAGAGTTGCGGTTTGTTATCTACACCAACCCCATAGCTGCTTTATAGAGTTTTAAGTTAATGCAGTATTTATACTTTTAGTGTAATCACAATTTAACCATCAACAATTCAGCAGTTAAACTTTAATGTATATACGCTGCTACTTCCTCATCCTGCAGCACGACCTCTACATGCTCGCGCAGGGTAGTGGCCAGCGAGAGACCGGTGTAAGTAGCGGCAACCGGGTACAGGGTATGGTGGCGGTTTACCAGGGTGGCAATTTCTACCTTCTTAGGGTTGCGTGGCAGAAAGGAGCTCAGGGAGTGGGC
>DATBUF010000001.1:0-2611 GCA_036516435.1 Pontibacter sp. | reverse complement strand
GGCAGAGGCTGCAAACGGGCAGCTTTCAGCGCCGCTGTGCGATAACTTTTTGTACTTCTTCAGGCTGCTGCTAAGCGCTTTATACAGAATCCGCTACAACTATTCTGCCTGAAATAAGTAAATAAGCTACCCCCTTGTTGTGCATACCTCCCGAATCAGACTGATACGACAAGACCTGTTTTAGCATTTAATTTACATGAAAAAGATAAAAGAAGAGAAAGTAGCATTAAACGGCAAGCAAACTGCGGCTAGTAAAGAGGCGGCGAATAAAGAGATTGCAAACGATTTCTACAAGCAAACCCTGACGCTACTTAAAGACAGCCCGACACCTTACCTGTTGGGCGGTGGCTATGCCATGTACGAGTATACGGGCATCGAACGCGACATGAAAGACCTGGATATTTTCTGCAAACCAAGCGAATATCAGTACCATCTCAAATACCTGAACGACAAAGGGTACCAGACTGAAATTACAGATGCCCGCTGGCTGGCAAAGGTATTCCAGAACGGCTACTACATCGACATCATTTTTGACACGGTAAACAACATCTGCACCGTGGACGACAGCTGGTACGAGTATGCCGTGGAAGGCAAAGTGTTTGGTATTCCGGTAAAGTTCCTGGCTCCTGAAGAGCTGATCTGGTGTAAAATTTATGTGCAGAACCGCGAGCGTTACGATGGTGCCGACGTGAATCACCTCTTCCTGAAATATGGCAAAAAGCTGGATTGGAAACGCCTGTTTAGTCGGCTGGACCATCACTGGCAGCTGCTGCTGAGTCAGGTTATTAATTTTCAGTTTGTGTACCCCGCCGACCGCGACATTATTCCGAAGTGGCTTTTTGATGAACTAATCCAACGAGCTCAGCATCAGTATGAACTGCCGGCACCGATAGAAAAAGTGTGCAGGGGCCCCATCATAGACCAGACGCAATACAAAACCGACATAACCGAATGGGAGTACAAGGTGGTAACCATCAAAACCATTTAGACTAATGGCTGAGAAAAAGAACAAGACACGCATTGCAGCGGTAGGCGACATACACGTACGGGAAGCAGATAAAGGGAAATGGACTGAGTTTTTTAAAAGCGCATCAGCGGATGCCGACGTGTTGCTGCTGTGCGGCGACCTGACGGATCACGGCCGTGCTTCGGAGGCTGAAGTATTAGCTGAAGAACTCCGGGCCTGTGCCATACCTGTAGTAGCCGTGCTGGGCAACCACGATTATGACCAGGGCGAGCAGGACGAAATACGCAAGATAATAGCCCAGACAGGCGCCAACATTCTTGACGGCGACATGATTGTGCTGGAAGGAGTAGGCTTTGCTGGTGTAAAAGGCTTTGGCGGTGGTTTTAACCGTTCGATGCTGGCCATGTTCGGCGAGCCCATGATGAAGTCTTTTGTGCAGGAGGCTGTGGATGAAGCGCTGAAACTAGACGGAGCGTTGTCGCGGCTGGAGACCGAACACCCGGATATCCCTAAAATAGCTGTGCTGCATTATGCTCCTATTTCGGCAACTATAAGTGGCGAGCCGGAGGCGATCTACCCTTTCCTGGGCTCATCGCGGTTGGCGGAGCCTTTAGAGCGGCGGCAGGTATTGGCTGCTTTTCATGGGCATGCACACGTGGGTACCCTGGAGGGCGCCACAGCCAAAGGCGTAAAGGTATTTAACGTAGCCCGGCCACTCCTCCAAAAGCTCGATACACCACTCCCATACTTTGTGCTGGAAGTATAAACTGAAGTAATCTACAATAAAATAGAAACGGCCATCTGATTTATAGATGGCCGTTTCTATTTTATTGTAAGAAATCACTGCAGTACGGTTTTGCTCCAAGTGCAACTATAGAGTTGAGTATCTCTATTTAGGCCGTCTCTTTATCAGAAACCAAGCCGGTATAGCTGGCTAAGAAGGTAAGATGCCGGTCAACCCTGCTCATATCGCTGCAAAGCATTATTTGCTTTTTTCAAATTTATAGGTAAATACCCCTAGCTTTGATATGGTTTGTTGTGATTCAGGTACATTATAAGGAAAGCCTGCCCATGGAGTTTCGTCAATCCAAACCATTTCTGTGTCTGACAGGGACTTAATAATGTAATCTGTAGTTACACTACCTCTGTTCAGCTGAATATAGTTCGGGTTGTCCTTGTCGGGGAAGGTGTAATTCCATACTTCCTGAACCTGGCTATTGGGGAGCGTTATAGTTAATCGAAGCCCATCAAATTTAAAGAAGGCTTGGATATTCGCTGAATCAGCATGCATTAAGGTATCATTAATGCTATAGTATTCTCTTTTTATAAATGTGTTTGTCCAATTGCCTCTCATATCTGCATCAACCTGAGATACCGGCTCCGGGATAGGATCGGTAGTAGGATCATCGTCTTTGCAGGATGTCAGGAGTAAAGCCGCTAATAAGGGCATAAGAAATAGCTTTCTCATAAAAATATGTATTGGTAAATAATGAAAAACTCGATTTATAACTTAAACGTGAAATTTCTGTGCTATTATATAGTTTACGTTTCTTTGTAATCTGCGTTATACTTGCTCCGGATGGTGAATTATGAGGCGCAGAAGCCATTATAAATACACCTGTGTTTATTCAGATATAGGTATAA